>JBLIKS010000017.1:0-19706 GCA_047635555.1 Candidatus Azotimanducaceae bacterium | reverse complement strand
AACGACCGGCCTCGGGTGAAGTTTTGTAAAGGTGGCAAGATTCGAAATCCCGGTCAGCCGATGCGAGTCGGCAAACGTCGTTGCCTAGAGTCGGGGGTGTGCAGACCACGCGACTTACCGCACTGCTCATCGCCACGGGGCTGTTCGCTGCAGCATGCGGCGCCGACGTTGCCGTGACCGCAACTCGCTCTGATGCCTCAGCGGGGGCGACAACTGCGCCGCCGTTCGAGCCGGGTACGCCCGTCATCGACGACGGCAACCCGGACAACCCGCCGAGCGAGCCAGCGACCACGCCTCCGGTGACCGCTCCAACCGTCAGCGATCCCAACGCCATCAATTTCGGTCCGAACAAGCCAGCCCAGCCGTACGACGACTTCCTCCTTGCGACACTCGCCGACCTCGACACATGGTGGGAGCAGACCTATCCCGAGGTCTACGGCGAGGCATGGCAACCACTCCAAGGCGATGTCTATGCGGCGTACCCGCAACGGCCAGATGATCTCCCCGGTTGCGGCGAGCCGCGCACGTCCTACGACGACGTCCAACAATTCGTGGCGTTTTACTGCGGCCTCGATGACTTCATTGTCTACGACGACGGCGACGGCGGCCTGCTCGCCCAACTCGCCGACAACTTCGGCGCCGGAACAATCGGCATCGTTTTGGCTCACGAGTACGGCCACGCCATCCAACAGCGCAGCGGTGTCCTGCGACAAAACCTCCCCACGGTCACGACCGAGCAGCAGGCCGACTGCTTCGCTGGCGCTTGGGCTGGCCGCGCCGCACGAGGCGAAGGCGGCATCACGTTCTCCGACGCCGATGTTCGCGCCGGTCTGATCGCCATGCTCGAAGTACGTGATCCTGTCGGCATCGACCAGTTCACGCCTGGCGGCCACGGGTCCGGATTCGACCGGGTCGGAGCGTTCCAGGTCGGCTTCCGCGAAGGCGCAGTCCGCTGCGGCGACCTCATTGACAACCCGCTCCCCCTGATGCCGAACCAATTCAATGACAACAACGACTTCGCCAACGAAGGCAACGCACCGTTCGGGTTCGACGCTGGCGATCCCGAGACCGGCGTCGGCGCCGAACTGTTCGGGTTCCTGGTGCCCGACCTCAACCTCTTCTGGGGCATCGACGCAGAGGTTCCCGACTTCACCCCGCTCATGCTCGTTCCTGTCCAGAACAAGGCCGAGGCCGAGGCCGCATGTGCCGATCTCGAGCCCGGCCTCCAAAACGGAGCGGCCCTCTGCCCGTCGAGTAACACCGTTTTCCTGAACGAACCGGTTGCCCGCAACCTCTACGAACAAGACACGTTCGGCGACTTCTCGTTGGGCTATCTGATTGGCGTGGCGTGGGCCGAAGCAGCGCAGCGTGCACTCGGATCGACCATCGAAGGCGAACAGCGTGAACTGATCAACGACTGCCTCGCCGGGGCATGGGTCCAGACAGTCATCCCCGTCGACTTCCAACTGTCCCAGCCGCGCGCCGAAGGCCGGACATCCATCGTGTCACCCGGCGACCTCGACGAAGCTGTTCGCACCGCCATCCTGATCGGCGACCTCGGTGCCGACGACAACGTGCTCGGCAGCCCGTTCGAAAAGATCGACTCATTCCGCGATGGCGTCATTGGCGGGCTGAACGCCTGCGCGAACTGACGCCCAGCTCAGTTCAGGTCAGCTCGCGGGCAATGATCGCGGCCAACTCGACGGGACGGTCGCCCTGGACGCTGTGGCCAGCACCATCGACAAGGTGCACCACCATCGCCGGTTGCAGCCGTTTGGCCTCTGCCACGTCGGCGTCGTCGACCACCGGCGAGAGCGATCCACGAACCAACGTGAGCGGGCAGGTCATGCTGGCGAAATCGTCCCACAGCGGATTACGTGCTTCGTCGCTGATCACATCGGATTCCGGCATGCCGGAGGATTCGCCGTCGCTACTGTCGCTCCTGTCGAGGCGATTGGTCCGGTCATAGTTCCACTGCCACGACCCGTCGGCGACCGGGTGGGCGTTGTGCAAGATGCCGCGCCGCAGCGACGACTCAGACCGAGTTGGATTGAACTCGATTGTCCTGGCCAAAAGGTCGTCGAAGCTCGTGAACGACTGCGGGCCGTTGACGAAGTCGATAATCGCTTTGGCCTTTTTCTGGTTGACCCCTGGCGTGATGTCGACCATCACGAGCGATTGCACCAGGTCGGGGTGTCGGGTGGCCAGCAGCATCGACGTCAACCCACCAAGCGACATCCCGACGACGAGGCGCGCCTCTGGCGCGTGCTGCCGAATGGCTGCGGCAACGTCGTCAGCGAGATTCGCCGGCGAGTACGCGCCGTCTGACCGCCACGAGGAGTGCCCGTGGCCGGGCAGGTCGACAGCCAGCGCGGGTCGGCCCAGCGCAAGCGCCACCGTGTCCCATGTGTGAGCGTTCTGCGCACCTCCGTGAACAAAGACAACCTCGGCAGCGCCGGGTTTGCCCCAGGTCAGGGCACTGACGGAGCGTCCGTCATCCAGTTCCACATCGCAGCGAACAACAGTCGGGATAGCCACACCCAGCCCGAACTCGGCAATGTTCTCGTGGAACAACCCGAATTCGTCGTAGTGGGATGCAGGACCGGCAGTGTCGCTCACGAGAGCGACGCTAGTGCTGCGGTGTCGGCTCGTCAGCCTCCGGCGTCGGTCCTGGTGCCGCCGGAAGCCGTGGTCGTCGTGGTTGCGGGCGTCGTCGCAGGAGTAGGGGTAGGAGTAGAAGTGGGAGTCGGAGTGGAGGTGGGAGTAGCAGTGGGAGCAGCAGTAGCTGGCGGTGTGGTTATCGTCGTCGCAGGAGTTTGCGTGGTTGCCGGCGTCGTGTCAGCCACCGTCGTCGTCGTTTCCGCAACGGTGGTCGTCGTGGTCGATGTCGACACGTAGTCAGGATCAATCCAGTTGAAGGTCGGCGGCGGTGAGCCGACTGCCTCGGGCTCGTTTTCGCCGTCCCAGACAAAGACCTGGTCACCGTTGCCCATCAGTTCTTGCATGGTCTCGGAGATGTTCAGTGGAATCCGGATACACCCATGCGACGCACCCTGCAGCGGCACGTTGAGTGCACCATGAATAGCGATTCCGTAGTTGAAATAGACCGGATTCCACATGCCGCCGAGCGCACTCTGGCGGAGGCCTTCAACCTTGCGGTAGACGGTGAACACACCGCCCGGGGTGTTCGAGATGCCACATTCGCCTCGGACCAATGGTTCCACGCCATCACGGTTGCCGTACTCGCCCGGGCTCATCGTGACTTCTTCGCACCACTGTTCGTTGCTGCCGCTCGACATATGCGTGATCATCACGGGTTGGTTGTCGTGATAGATCGCCAACACCTGCTCAGGCAAATACACCTCGGTGTGGTTCGGTGTGGCATTCGGCCGGCGCGGCTGGATGGCAAAGGGCTCCTGCAGCTCTTCCCACATGTCGGGGGTGACCTTGCCGGTCGGCGCGTTGCTCGCCGTTCCGAGGACCAGCTTCTCGTAGGCCCAGATTGCCTTGATGGTCTGATCGCCGTAGATGCCATCAGTCGGCCCCGGGACGAAGCCGAGTTCGGTGAGCCGTTGCTGCACAAGCTTGACGTCGTCGCCCGCAAGCCCCTTCGACAGGGTGCGCTCGAGCGGAACCTTGATGACCGACGCCGTGGTTGCAACGGAACCAACGACGCCCGGGATGGATTCGGGAACCGTCAGGACGCTCACGGAAGAATCGACGACAAACGCAGCATCAGCGGGAATCTGCTCAGCAGTGCCATCGTCGCCACCGCCGCCGAGAGCGATACCCGCCAGCACAACCGTCCCGAGCAGGCCGGCTGCCGCAACGGCGGGCAGCCATTTGGCAGCCTGACTTTGCTGACGATCTCGAGCAGGGGGACGCTGGCGGCGGGAAGTTTCGTTCATGAGTGACGGATGTTCTGTGCGAGCTCGGATTGTCTTGCCGAACCTCCAGTCAAAATGTAGCAATGCCAATCAGGCAGGGTTCGTCGCGCGGCCCGCAGTCCGACACAGTTTCTTTCTTGCGTCAGTCTTTGGCGATGATCGGTGTGATGCCGTCGAGGGCACCTCGCAACTCACGCATCTCCCGGAGGATCGTGAGGATGATCCCCGGCGAGCTGAGCGACGACTCGCCGCGTGTACGCGGGAAGTAGTCGACACCGAACTGCAGCATCTCGTAGCCAAGCCGAGTTGCCCGAATGACCAGTTCGGCATCGATAAACGAGCCTTCGCTCTGCAGCTCGACGTGATCAAAGACCTTGGCCCTGCAGAGTTTGAAGGCGAAGTTGATGTCGCGCGCCTTCACTCCAAAGAGCGTGCGGATCAGCAGGTTGTACCAGAAGGTGTAGATGGTGCGGAGGTAGCCCTCACCGGTGCGATCGAACCGGTAGGCGCTGACGATGTCGGCGTCGTAGTCGATCATCAGCCGCACTGCCCGAGGCAATTCCGCCATGTCGAAGGGCAGATCGGCGTCGGTGTACAGAATGAGGTCGCCGGTGGCCGCGGCGAATCCGGTCTTGATGGCTCCGCCGAGCTTGCGGTTCTTATCGTGGTGGATGACCGTGACGTGCGGGTCCGCTGCTGCGATTGCGTCAGCGATTTCGGCAGTGCGATCAGTCGACGCGTCGTTGACAATGATCAGTTCGTAGTCATCGATATCGCCAGCCTCGATGAGCGTGGCGCACGCCCGGCGCGCAGCGGCGAGCGCACGGTCGACGTACTCCTCTTCATTCCACATCGGGTAGAAGATCGAGAGCTTGTTGAAAGATGCTCCGGTCGGTTCACTCGTCATTCGGGCAGAAGGGTAGCTGCCGGGGAAGTCAGCGCTACAGCGCCTACAGTCAGCTCCTTGTTAGAGGAGACGAACACGACCGATTCACGCCCGGGTCTTCCGCCTCCGATTCTCGGCTTCACGGCGCCCCAACCAATCCAGCAACGCCCGGGGCAGGTGACCACCGGCTGGCAGATGCTGCTCGGTGCTGCGTGGACCGCATCGTTCTTCGCATTCGCCGCCGTCTGGAAGACCAGCCAGGACATCGGCATCAGCACGTGGTGGCTCGGTGCTCGAGCCCAGCCACAGTCGGTGACGATCAAGATTATCCCGTTCGTTCTGTCCATCGTCATCGGGCTCGCGGCGATCTACAACCTTCGTCGGGTTGCCCTGATCAGCCTCGCTGGCTCATTCGGGGTCGCACTCATTGCTGTGTTCGATATCTCACGATCTGGCGGATTGGCCGCGATCGAGTTCGCCATCGCGGCCAGCCTCGCTGCCATTTCGGTCGGCGCCTTCACCGGCACCTACCGGGCGGTCACGACCGTCTGACGAGCCGCCTGACCGGTCTCCCCGGGCGGCTATCTGGTCGATCAACCTCGGTCCTGTCGGCGCGAGTCCGTGAGCCGACGCAGTCGCGGCGATATCGTCGGCTCCCATGTCTGACGCCAAGCAGGTCCCCGGTGGATCCAACGCCAAGGTCCTCATGTCGCTCCCCGTTGGCGAACGCGTCGGCATTGCCTTCTCTGGCGGGCTCGACACATCAGCCGCGGTGGCGTGGATGCGTGAGCGGGGTGCCATTCCCTACACGTACACCGCCGACCTCGGTCAGCCGGATGAGCCTGATCTCGAGGGTGTTCCGACGCGTGCCAAGCAGTACGGGGCCGAAGAAGCGCGCATCGTTGATTGCCGCGACGAATTAGTCCGCGAGGGCCTCATCGCTATCCAGTGTGGTGCGTTCCACATCGGCTCCGGTGGCAAGACCTACTTCAACACCACCCCGTTGGGCCGCGCCGTCACCGGCACGCTGCTCGTGCGGGCAATGGCCGACGACGGCGTCGACATCTGGGGCGACGGGTCCACGTACAAGGGCAACGACATCGAACGCTTCTACCGCTACGGGTTGCTCGTCAACGAGAACCTGCGCATTTACAAGCCGTGGCTCGACCCCACCTTCGTCGACGAACTCGGCGGGCGCCAAGGCATGAGCGAGTTCCTGCAGGAACGAAACTTGCCCTATCGCGACTCGGTCGAAAAGGCCTACTCCACGGACGCCAACATCTGGGGTGCCACCCACGAGGCCAAGGCCCTCGAAGAACTCGACACGCCGATGGAGATCGTCACCCCGATCATGGGCGTTCCATTCTGGGACGAGAGCATCGCGATCGAGACCGAAGAGGTCACCGTGCGCTTCGAAGAGGGCTGGCCGGTTGCGATCAACGGCGAACGCTTCGATTCACAGGTCGAGTTGGTCAACGAAGCGAACCGGATCGGCGGCCGCCACGGACTCGGGATGAGCGATCAGATCGAAAATCGGATCATTGAGGCCAAGTCCCGCGGCATCTATGAAGCCCCCGCGATGGCCCTCCTTCATGCCTGCTACGAACGCCTCGTCAACGGCATCCACAACGAAAACACGATCGAGAACTATCGCACGATGGGTCGCCGCCTCGGCCGCCTGCTCTACGAGGGCCGCTGGTTCGATCCTCAGAGCCTGATGCTCCGCGAGCCGCTCATGCGATGGATTGGTTCGGTCGTGACAGGTGAGGTCACCCTGCGTCTGCGTCGCGGCGACGACTACTCGATCCTCAACACGGTGTCCGACAATCTCACCTACGTGCCGGACCGCCTTTCGATGGAGCGCGTCGAAGACCAGCCGTTCGGCCCACTCGACCGCATCGGTCAGCTCACGATGCGCAACCTTGACATCACCGACACTCGGAACAAGCTCAGCCTGTATCAAGGCATCGGCACGCTTGAGTCCGGCGACATCACCAAAGCCCTCGATAGCTGATCTCCGGTCACACTGCGCCTGACACAGTGCGACCGGTGTGAGCAGAGAGTCAGCAGGCGAGAGTCAGCGCGTGGGGGCGAGAGCCTGGACGATGCCGGCGATGAGGCGGGCGCGTTCTGGCATCGTGGCGACGATGACGTATTCGGTGTCGGCGTGGGCTCCACCGCCGACGGCTCCAAGACCGTCGAGTGTCGGGACGCCAATTGCTGCGGTGAAGTTGCCGTCGCTGCCGCCACCCACGGCGAAGCCTTCGATTCCCGGCGAGACCCGCTGGGCGATCGGGAACAGGGATGCAGATGCCGACTCAGGCATCGGCGGGCGGCCGATGAGTCCGCTGACTTCGACGGACGCTCCCTCGACGTGCGCCGTGAGCCCGGCCATGGCTGCTTCGACTCGAGCCTTCTCGCCAGCGGACTCGACGCGGGCGTCGACCTTGATCAGCCCGTGGGCCGGCACGACGTTGTCGGTGCTCCCGACCTTGGCGACCGTCGGCGTGACGGTCGTGCCGACGCTTGCGTCGCCGATCAGGTTGATCGCGAGCACCTGGTGCGATGCCTCAACCAACGCATTGATGCCCTTCTCGGGTTCGAGGCCGGCATGGCTCGCTCGCCCAGTGATCACAACATCAAAGGTGCCGCAGCCCTTCCGGCCGGTCTTGAGGCCGCCGCCATCGGCTGACGGTTCGAGCACCAGCACGTTGCCACACGCCAACGCGCGCTCTTCGATGAAGGCACGCGACTCGTGCGAGCCGATCTCTTCATCGGCGCTGAACAGCAACTCAACGTGCGAGCAGTCGTCGAGCGATGCAAGCCCGTGGAGCGCCTGGACGATGCCCGCAAGCATGTCGAAGCAGCCCGGCCCGGTCATCACGCCGTCGGTGACAGCGAAGGGCAGCCGTTCGAGCGTGCCCATCGGGAACACGGTGTCGTGATGTCCGAGCAACATCACTGTCGTCTCGTCGCCACCTTTCCAATGAACGTGCGGGCCCTTCGGCGAGTCGACGAGCTCACATGTTCCGCCGATGTGACGCTCGATCATCGACGCCAACGCAATGGCTGACTTGTGGAGTTGCGCAAGATCACCCGACGGCGACTCAATCTCGATCAACGTCTGGGTGTCAGCGATCATCGCGTCGAGGTCAAACACAGTCATGCACTTATCGTAGATACAACGTCGGCGACTGGCACAACATGGCCCTCAACTGGGCCACGTTGTCGGTCAGATGTTGGGTTGTCAGATGGGTTGTCAGATGTTGGGTTGTCAGATGGGTTGTCAGATCGAGAAGCCGCCGAGTTTCACTTCGAGGTATTCGGCGATGCCTTCGTGGCCGCCCTCTCGACCCAGGCCCGAGTCGCCCATGCCGCCGAATGGGGCTGCAGCCGACGTCGGGTTGACGTCATTGATGCCAATGATCCCGAACCGGAGGCGTTCGAACGTCCGCATGGCCGTCGACAAGTTTTGCGTGTACACGTAGGCGGCGAGCCCGTAGTTGGTGTCGTTGGCCATTGCGATGACTTCGTCGACGTCGCTGTAGGTGATGACCGGGGCCACTGGTCCGAAGGTCTCTTCGCGTCGAATCAGCATGTCCTCGGTGACGCCGGTGATGAGGGTTGGTGCATAAAAGTGCCCGCGATCGAAGGCTTCGCCGGTGAGCCGCTGACCGCCGACGGGAACCTCAGCGCCCTTGGCTCGTGCGTCGTCGACCTGGTTGGCAACTTTGGCGACCGCTGCTTCGTTGATCAGCGGGCCGACACCGACACCTTCGTCCATACCGTTCCCGGCCTGCACACGACCGACGCGCTCGATGAGCGTGTCAACGAATGCGTCGTGCGCCGATTCGTGCACGTACAGCCGGTTCGGACTGATGCAGGCCTGACCCGAATTGAGAAACTTCAAGGCTGCCGCGCCCTTCGCTGCGTGCACTGGATCGGCGTCGGGGAACACGATGAACGGTGCGTGCCCACCGAGCTCAACGGAGACACGCTTCAGGTTGCTCGCTGCTGACCCTGCGAGCATCTTGCCAACGGCGGTCGAGCCGGTGAACGTCACCTTGCGGACGCGCTCGTCCGTGCAGAACACCTCGCCGATCGGCTTGGGGTCCAGAGCTGTTACGAGGTTGACGACACCGCCAGGCGCACCGACGTCGGCGAATATCTGGAAGATCGCGCGGGCACAGAGCGGCGTTGCCTCGGCTGCTTTCAGCACGAGCGTGCAGCCTGCCGCGAGCGCCGGACCCATCTTCCTGGTCAGCATTGAGATCGGGTAATTCCACGGCGTGATTGCAGCAACGACGCCGACCGGTTGCTTGAGGACGAGGAAGCGTTGGTCGGCACGCGCCGACGGCAACCACTCCCCTGCCACGCGCTTTGCTTCTTCGGCGTACCAGCGGAGAAAGTCGGCGCCGTACTTCACTTCGGCAGCCGACGCCTTCAGCGGTTTGCCCTGCTCGCGTGTCATCAGCTCAGCGAGTTCCTTCGACCGTTCGGTCATCAACTGCCAGGCGCGATACAGCAGCTCAGCGCGCTCGTACGCCGTTGTTTGGGACCATGAGTCGAATGCTGCGTCGGCTGCCGCTACGGCGGCCCGAGCATCGTCGGCACCGCCATCAGGCACGGTGTCAATCACCTCACCTGTTGCGGGGTTGGTCACCTCGAACCGCTTCCCTGATGTTGCCTCGACCCACTCGCCATTGATGAACATGGCGCGCAGCGTAGAACCCGCCCCGCTGTCGCGGCGAGATACAACCCTTGGATCCCAGCGCCAGACGACGATGACACTGGGATCCAAGGGTTATCTCTCGGTACCGTCGCTCTCATGGACGCATATCAGTGGTTGGAAGATGTCGAGGGCGACAACGCATTGGCATGGGTGACCGAACGCAACGCTGTTGCTGAGGCGACGCTTTTCGTCGACCCACAATTCGAACCGATCAGGGCGTCAACGCTCGATGTACTCGAAGCTGATGACCGCATCGCGTACCCATCTCGCCATGGCGACCTCGTCCACAACTTTTGGACCGATGCCGAACACCGTCGCGGTCTCCTGCGGCGCACAACGTGGGCTGATTATGTCGGCGGTGAGCCAGAGTGGGAAACGATCCTCGACCTCGACGCACTGTGCGCGGCCGAGAACGAATCATGGGTTTTTCGTGGCTCGTCGACGCTGCGCCCCGATCGGCGGCGAGCGCTCATCGAGCTATCGCCCGGCGGCTCCGACGCTTCTGTCACGCGCGAGTTCGATCTCGTTGAGAAGCGATTCATTGCTGAGTCGGAAGGCGGCTTTGTTCGTCCCGTGGCAAAAGGCAGCCTGACGTGGATCGACGCCGACACGGTGTACGTGACCAGCGACTTTGGGCCGGGCAGCCTGACTCGGTCCGGGTATCCGCGAACCGTTCGGCGGTGGACTCGCGCGACACCGATCGCAGACGCCGAGATTGTCTTCGAGGGCAACGAGGCCGATGTCGCTGTCGGCGTCGGCGTGTCGTCGATGGAGGGCTTCAGACATCACGTCGTCGAGCGCTCCCCGGACTTCTTCACGACGCGCACGTCGATCCTGCACGAGGGCACGTTCGTGTCTGTTGAGGTTCCCGACGACGCTGAGGTCAGCTTCCACGAACGATGGATCTTCATCTCGCCTCGTTCCGATTTCGAACATCGGGGCCAATCCTTTCCGACCGGGTCGCTGCTCGTTACCGACATCGACGGCTTCCTTGCCGGCACCTCAGAACTCACCGCACTGTTCACGCCGACGCAAACCGCATCGCTCGGTGGCTTTTCCTGCACCCGTCACCGGGTCGTACTCAACGTGCTCGATGACGTACGCAACGCACTCTCGGTTGCCACGCCACCCGCATCGACAGACGGCAGCTGGTCAATTGAGGCGCTCTCCGGTGCGCCGGACGCCTGGACCCTGTCGGCAAGTGCGGTCGACGGAACCGAACGCGACGACATCTGGCTCGTCGGTACCGACTTCGTCACTCCAGAATCGCTGTTCGTGATGTCGCTCGATGGCAGCGCAGCCCCACAACTTCTCCGGCAGGCACCGGCCCGCTTCGATGCAAGCGATCTCGCGATCGAGCAGCACTTCGCCGCAAGTGCAGATGGCACACGCATCCCGTACTTTGTCGTCGGGTCGAATGACGCCCTCGCGACGACCGACGGATCATGCCCCACGCTGTTGAGCGGCTACGGCGGCTTCGAGATCGCGCGCACCGCTGCCTATTCGGCGGTCATCGGCAGGTCGTGGCTCAGCCGCGAATCTGGTGTCGGCGGCGTGTACGTGCTCGCCAACATCCGCGGTGGCGGTGAGTACGGGCCGGCCTGGCACCGTGCGGGTCTCCGCGAAAAGCGTCCTCGGGTCTACGAAGACTTCGAGGCAGTCGCTCGAGCGATCATCGAGCGTGGTATCACGTCGCCCGCACGGCTCGGCATCTCGGGAGGCAGCAACGGAGGCCTACTCGTCGGCAACATGTACGTCCGTACCCCCGAACTTTTTGGCGCCGTCGTTTGCCAGGTCCCGCTCCTCGATATGCAGCGCTACCACCTTCTGCTGGCTGGCGCCTCGTGGATGGCCGAGTACGGCGACCCCGACGACCCGAGCGACTGGGCCTATCTGCAGGCCTATTCGCCCTACCACCTGGTCGATCCCGACGCCGACTACCCGCCGATCCTGCTGACGACCTCGACGCGCGACGACCGGGTCCATCCCGGCCATGCCCGCAAGATGGCCGCACTCCTGGAGGCAGCCGGCAAGGACGTCACCTACTGGGAGAACATTGAGGGCGGTCACGGTGGCGCAGCCGATGCCGGTCAGCAGGCCACCATGCAGGCCCTGATCTTCACCTTCCTCCGCACGCGCCTCGCCTGAAGCCCACCTCAATCATCCCGTTTGCGTCGAACAACTCGTTGGTATCCACGCGAGAACCTCGACACAAACGTTGAGCGGGCGAAGTGGCAAAGTAGAGAGATGCAAAAACGGGTCGGCCTGGCAATTCTCTCCGCAATCGCGTTAATCAGCGCAGCCTGCTCCGGCAGCAGCGATGACGCAGCAACAAACACCGATGCGCCCGCCGTCACGCAGGCGCTGACGACCGATGCGCCGGTTGAAGATCCGCCAGCCACTAACCCGACGGCAGAGACCGCCGAGCCGTCCTTGATGGACAGCCTGCCAGTGGTCGAGCCTGGCTTCGAGGTCTCGCCCGGCGTCGAGCAAGTTGCGATCACGGGCGCCCAGCCCGGATCGACCGTCAGCATCGTCACGACAACCATGGCGGATGAACGCCTGCCGGCAGGGACCGTCACCGAGCCGCCCGACGGGGGCGAGATTGACGGCTACGGCTCGTTCCTGTTCCGCAACCTCGACGCCACGACCGACTGGCGTCTCGTCGTCGACGGCGCCGGTATCACCGAGCCGTTCACCGTGCTCGGCCGTGATTCCCATCCTGACCCGGCGTTCTTCGCCGAACAACGCTTGGTGCCAGGGCTGAACTACATCGAGACGCGCGACGGCACAACGCTGAGCGCCAACGTCGTCCTGCCGGGACCGATCGAGGACGGGCCGTACCCGACGGTCGTCGAGTACTCGGGGTACACGCCCGCCGACCCGAACGGAACCGGCTTCAAAGACCTCTTTATTCCGCTCGGCTACGCCTACGTCGGTGTCAATATGCGCGGCACCGGCTGCTCGGGCGGTTCGTTCCGCTACTTCGAATACACCCAGAGCACCGACGGCTACGACGCCGTCGAAGCCGTTGCCGCACAGCCGTGGGTCTTCGAGAACCGCGTCGGCATGGTCGGCGTCAGCTACCCCGGCATCAGCCAGCTCTTTGTTGCACAAACTCAGCCGCCGAGCCTGGCGGCGATTACCCCGTTCTCGGTGATCGACGACAGCTACAACTCGACGCTGTACCCCGGCGGCATTTTGAACACCGGCTTCGCCGTCGAGTGGACACAAGACCGCGTCGACAACGGCAAGCCGGCGATCACCCCGACTGGCGAGATTATCGAAGCAGGCGGCCAGGGCTGGGCGAAGGACGCAATAACCGCCGGTGATGAGCTGTGTGCAGCGAACCAGTCGTTGCGGATGCAGAACCCCGACCTGATCGAGGAGATCTTCGACTCCCCATTCGTTGACTCAAGCGACAACACCGGTGATCTTTCGCCACGGCTGTTCGTCGACAAAATCAACGTTCCGACCTTTATCGCGGGCGCATGGCAAGACGAGCAAACCGGCGGCCGTTTCCCGACAATGCTGGACCGCTTCACCGGCACCGACAAGTTCTACGTCTCGCTGATGAACGGCTTACACACGGAGTCGATTGGGCCAGCCAACTTCCCGCGCTGGGTCGAGTTCCTCGATCTCTACGTCGCCAAGCGCACCCCCACCCTCGACACTGCGCGAGTGATCGCGCCGATCCTCGCCAGCGGCCTCTTCGGCACCGGTGAACTCGCCCTGCCCGACGACCGCTTCACCGGCATGGCCTACGAAGACGCACTGGCGGCGTTCGAAGCCGAACCGAGTGTCCGTGTCCTGTTCGAAGAGGGAGCAGCCGATGGCACCGCTGCCCGCACCCCACTTCCCCGGTTCGTCGAAGAGTTCGAGTCGTGGCCAATCCCGTCGCTTGAGCCGACCGAGTGGTTCTTCGGCGCTGACGGCAGCCTCGACAGCGCTGCTGCTGACACGGCGAGCCAGACCGAGTACCTCGCACTGCCCGATGGCATACCGGCGACCTTCCTCGCTGAGGAGTCGGCCGGAAACAGCAGTGACATCTGGAAGCTCGATGTGCAATGGGACTGGCAGCAGAACGCACCGGGCACCGCTGCAACATTCATCACCGAGCCGCTCGATGAGACCGTCACGATGGCGGGTTCCGGATCGGCTGACCTGTGGGTCCAGTCGAACCTCGGCGACACAGACCTCGAGGTCACGGTCAGCGAAGTGCGACCTGACGGCCAAGAAATGTACGTTCAGTCGGGCTGGTTGCGAGCCAGTCATCGTGCGCTCGACGAGGCCGAGTCAAGTGTGCTGCAACCCGTTCACACCCATCGGGCAGGCGACGCAGAGCAGCTTCCCGACGGCGAGTTTGCTGCGGTCCGGGTGGAGATCTTTCCCTTCGCCCACGTCTTCCGTGCCGGCTCACAAATCCGCATTTCGGTCGATGCGCCAGGCAACAACCGGCCGGTGTGGATCTTCGACACGATCAGCGGCGGCGAGCAGGTGATCATTGGCCTCGGCGGAGCCATCGCCAGCAAAGTCGTCCTTCCCGTCGTCCCGGGCATCAGCGCGCCCGCCGCGTACCCGAAATGCGGCAGCCTCCGCGGCCAACCCTGTCGCGCCTTCCCTGGCTGAACAGGCCGTTTGCGTCGAAGTTGTCGCGTGGATACCAACGTGTTCTTCGACGCAAACGTGGAGGGGGAATCCGCATCCGTGGTTGACTCTGCTGCATGGGTGCAGCGACAGACCATCGCAAGGAGCTCGCCGAGTTCCTGCGGGCGCGTCGTGAGGCGACGCGGCCCGAGCAAGTCGGCCTGCCTCCCGGCCGCGGTCGTCGTACCCCTGGGCTCCGCCGTGAAGAAGTCGCGCTCCTCGCCGGCGTGTCGGTCACCTGGTACACATGGCTGGAACAAGGCCGGCGGATCAACGCATCCGACGACGTGCTGTTGGCAATCGGGCGGGCACTCCGCCTCGACGACGCGGGCCAAGAACACCTCATCGCGCTGACCGACCCGGGTACGGCATCCATCGAGGCGCCGTCCGAGGCACCGAGTGCGCTCGTCCGCCTCCTCGACTCCCTCATGCCGTCGCCGGCATACGTTCTCGGGCCGCACTGGGAGTTCGTTGCCTGGAACACCGCCCAGGCTCGGTTGTACCCGCGCATTGTCGAACTCGAACCACCACGCCGCAACCTGCTCTGGGTGCTCTTTGCCGACACGGCAACACGAGACCTCATCGTCGACTGGGACATTCACGCCCGCCAGGCACTCGCCGAGTTCCGTTCGGCGACATCGTCCGTGCGTCACGACCCAGCAATGACCGAACTCGTCGGCATCTTGACCCAAGAGAGCCAAGAGTTCGCGGCCTGGTGGCCAGAACACGACGTGTCCGGCTTCGAGACTCGCCTTCGACGTTTTTCTCATCCAGCAGCTGGTGAACTCACCTTTGAGTATCAGCAGCTCACGCCGGCCGAGTGGCCGTACCTCAGGGTGGTTGCGCAGCTCAGCGTCCCCGGCGACGATTCAGCCGAACGACTCGCGGTCAAGCACTTCCTCGTCTAACCCGCACAGCCGACCATTGCTCAGATTCTGCGCAACGTGTCAACAGCTGGCCTGGGACTGCCACCACCCGGTCGAGTGGCCCCGGTTCTCAAGCACCCCCTCAAAACGCGATACAACGGTGGTGGAAGCTGCGATCGAGGAGGACAGAAATGGCCAAGACGGAACCCACAGGCGATCGGATGACCGACTACGTGCTGGCCGACAAGTTTCGGTCCGAGTCGGGCACGGTGTTCTTGTCCGGGGTGCAGGCAGTTGCACGCATCGCAGTCGATCAACTCCGTAGTGATCGCAAGCTCGGCCTGACCACCGCTGCGTTTGCATCTGGCTACCAGGGCTCCCCAGTCGGCACCTACACCGAAGAGCTGCAGCGTGCGTCGGCCACGGTCCCCGATCTCCCCATCGTGATCCAGCCCGGCGTCAACGAAGAACTGGCCGCCACCGCCGTGATGGGCAGTCAACTCGCCATGACGCTCAACGACGCCAAGTACGACGGCGTCGTCGGCATTTGGTACGGCAAGGGCCCGGGCTTCGACCGGAGCAGCGATGCGATTCGCCATGCCGTGTTCGCCGGCACGTCGCAACACGGCGGCGTGATTGCCGTCGTCGGCGACGACCCGGCAGCCAAGTCGTCGACGGTCCCGTCATCGAGTGACGCAACCGCCGTCGACCTCCACATGCCGCTGCTGTTCCCTGGCGACGTGCAAGAAGCGCTCGACCTCAGCCGCCATGCCGTTGCGCTCTCGCGAGCGTGTGGGCTGTGGACGGCCTTCAAGTTGGTCACCGCAGTAGCCGACGGCACGGGCACCATCGACGTTGACCTCGATCGAGTGCAACCCAAATCCCCGGTGATCGAAGTGGATGGCCATCCGTTCGTCCCGCATCCGAACGGTCGCCTACTGACTCCGTACACCCTCGATATGGAGATCGAGTTCCAGCAACTGCGCACCCCAATGGCACGCCAGTACGGCGTCGACAATCATCTCAATCGAGTGAGCGTCCGAAGCGGCGACGATTGGCTCGGAATCGCCGCCTGTGGGCACACCTTCCATGAAATGCGCGAAGCGCTGTCTGTTCTCGGGTTCCGCAGCGACGACGATCTTCGTGCTGCCGGCATCCGGCTCTTTCAGCTCCTGATGCCGGTCCCGCTCGACCCCGGTCAGGTTCGTGACTTCGCCGACGGCCTCGACGAGGTAATCGTCATCGAAGAGAAGAACCCCACCCTCGAGGGATTGATCAAGAGCGCTCTTTATGACGGCGCGCACATCACCGGCAAGGTCGGGCCACGCATCGTCGGCCGCCACGACGAACATGGCAACGTCCTCGTCAACGGCTTCGGCACACTCGACGTCGACAAGCTGCTCGCTCCGCTCCACGAACGGCTGAGTGCTCGAATCGGTCATCGCATGCGGCCGCTCGAAGAGATCGTGCCGCCCCAGCGCGAGCTGATCCCACTGTCGGTCAACCGCACCCCGTTCTACTGCTCCGGCTGCCCGCACAACGCGAGTACTCGCGCCGAGCCGGGAACCCTCGTCGGCGGCGGCATCGGGTGTCACTCGATGGTCGCCTTCATGGAGCCAGAACGTGTCGGCGACATTGTCGGCCTGACCCAAATGGGCGGCGAAGGCGCGCAGTGGATCGGCATCTCACCCTTTATCGAACGCAATCACCTGATTCAGAACATCGGTGACGGCACCTTCTTCCACTCCGGTTCCCTGGCCGTGCGCGCGGCGGTGGCAGCCAACGTCGACATCACCTACAAGCTGCTGTACAACGGCACGGTGGCGATGACGGGCGGACAAGACCCACAGGGGCAAATGTCGGTGCCCGACGTCGCCCACCTCCTGCGGATCGAAGGCGTCAAGCGGATCATCGTGACGAGCGATGATCCCGGTCGTCATGCCCGTGCGGACTTCCCCGCAGGTGTCGACCTCTGGGATCGCAGCCGCCTCACCGAGGCCCAGCAGGAACTCGCCAAGGTCAAAGGCGTCACCGTCATCATCCACGATCAGGCATGTGCTGCTGAACAGCGCCGCGGCCGTTCGCGTGGCACCGTCGCGACACCAAATTTCCGAGTTGTTATCAACGAGCGCGTCTGCGAAGGCTGCGGCGACTGCGGCGACGTCAGCAACTGCCTGTCAGTCCAACCCGTCGAAACCCCGTTTGGACGCAAGACACGCATCCATCAGGGCAGCTGCAACTTCGACTTCTCATGCATGAAGGGCGACTGTCCGTCATTCGCTACGGTCGAACTGGTCGAGTCCACCGACGAACCACGGCCGCTTCCGTCGCCGCCGACCGACATTGCCGACCCAGCTGCTCCGATCGTCAACGCCGATGCGTTCACGGTTCGCCTGACCGGCATCGGTGGCACAGGCGTGATCACCGTCAGCCAGATTGTTGGAACGGCAGCGATGCTCGCCGACCGCACCGTGCGCGGCCTCGACCAAACCGGCCTCTCACAAAAGGCCGGCCCGGTCGTGAGCGACGTCATCATCACGACCGATGCCGCACCGGCTTCGAATCACGGCAACGCGTCAGGCATCGACACGATCCTCGGGTTCGACTTCCTGGTTGCAGCGCAGCCAGCGAACCTCAATGGCGCTCGGGTCGACCGCACCGTCATGGTCGCTTCGACCGATGCCGTGCCGACCGGTTCCATGGTCACCCAACCTGGCCTCCGCCTGCCAAGCGGCAACGACCTGGTCGAACGGGTCGGGTCGGTCACTCGAGCCGATGACAACCGGTTTCTCGACGCAGCGGCGCTCGCTGAAGGTCTGCTCGGATCGACGACGACTGCCAACCTCCTTGTGCTCGGCGCCGCTGTTCAGTGCGGTGCGCTGCCACTTCCAGTCGAAGCAGTCGAGCGCGCCATCGAACTCAACGGCGTCGCAGTTGCCACGAACCTCGATGCGTTCCGTTGGGGCCGTGCGTGGATCGACAACCGACAGCAGGTCGAGCGGGCGGCCAATCTTCCGGTGCACGTTGCACCGGAAACCACTCCACAGCTGTTCGAACGACTGGCGGGCGACCTGGTTGACTATCAGTCCGAGGAATACGCCGCTCGATTCCGCTCGGTCATCGCCACAGCGCAGCTCGCCGAGCAACAACTCGATCAGGACGACCAGTTCACCCGTGCTGTGGTGATCCACCTCCACAAGCTGATGGCGTACAAGGACGAGTACGAGGTTGCACGCCTACTTCTCGACGACGGAGCCAACGCTGGCTATGCGGCCGTCGGAGGCACCGGCACCAAGGTCACCTATCACCTGCACCCGCCAATGCTGAGGTCGCTCGGCCTCGACCGAAAGCTCGAACTGCGGCGAAGCGCTCCGCCGGCACTCGCCGCGCTGCGTGCCAGCAAGCGCGTTCGTGGGACGCTCGCCGACCCTTTCCGATGGGCGACTGTGCGCAAGCTCGAACGAGCCATGATCCCCGAGTACATCGAGGCCGTTGAACGACTCTGCCAGCGCTTGTCGGCCGAGACCATTGACGAAGCCATCTCGATTGCCTCCCTGCCTGACCAAGTACGCGGCTACGAAAGCCTCAAGGTCACGCGAGCTACGGCCTACCGGGGCGAATTGGCTGACCGGATGCGCGCCTGGAGCGCAGCTCGCTGACAGCTTCTCCCCCGTGCAAGTCTGAATCTGAGCATCCCCTCTACGCTGGGAATATGGCAGCACCGACGCGACGGCGACGTTTGCGCGAGATCGTTGCGCGTCTGTGGCGAGAACTCCACGACGATGGCCTCTTCGATACTGCAGCCGGGGTTGCCTTCTGGTTGCTGCTCAGCATCCCCGCCGCGCTGCTCGCCACTTTGTCATCGGTGTCGCTGCTCGGCGAGAACCTGACCCGCGATCTCCAAGCATCGATCAACGAGTTCATCGACCGCACGTTCACCACCGAGTCGTCGACCATCCGTGACGCTGTCGACAGCCTTTTCGATCAAAGTCGGCCGGGCGTCTTAAGCGTGTCGGTCGTCGTGGCGGTCTTCACCCTGTCACGCGGTTTTGCCGGGCTGATCAGAGCACTCGACGTCGCCTATGACATCGAGGAGAGCCGACGCTTTTTCCGACTCCGCGTCACGGCCATTGCAATGGCGCTCGGCACGATGATGACCATCGCGATCTCGACCGCCCTGTGGGTGTGGCTCCGATCTGTCGGGGTCCCCGGCCCGCTCCGCGTCCTGCTCGCCCTGACCATCCTCATCGTCTGGGCTGCCACGCTCTTCCACGTCGGTCCGCACCACCGGACACCTTGGCGTTTCGATTTACCCGGAGCGGTGTTCACCGCCATTGGCTGGCTCGTCGTCTCGGTCGGATTCGGGTATTACGTCCGCATCGCCGCCTCGGGCAACGAGATCGTCGGCGCCGCCGGTACCGCGTTGCTCGCCCTCACCTGGCTCTGGCTGGTGTGCCTCGTCTTGCTGATCGGCGCCGAGCTGAACGAGATCCTGGCAGCCCGCGCTGGTGTCGTTTCAGCTCCGCGCGAGATGGGCGTCGACGTCCGTGGTCGAATCGCGGCCCGCCGTCGTCACTGAATCAGCAATCCGTGCGGGCGCCGCCCCGATGAGCCATATCCTGTGGCCGCCATGACTCCGTTGTCCATCGTTCTGCTCGTCGGCGGCGTGATAGCCCTGGTGCTCGGTG
>JBLIKS010000016.1:0-19847 GCA_047635555.1 Candidatus Azotimanducaceae bacterium | reverse complement strand
AGCGCCAACCCCGGCCCGCTCGTCGTGGTGACAGCAAGATGTCCGGCAAACGCAGCACCGAGCGCAATACCGACTGCGGCGATTTCGTCTTCGGCCTGCAGAGTTCGCACACCGAAGTGTTTGTGCTTGGCGAGTTCGTGGAGAATGTCACTCGCCGGCGTGATTGGATATGACCCGAGAGTGAGCGGAAGGTTGGCTTGCTGGGCGGCAGCGATCAGCCCCCATGACAGCGCCATGTTGCCAGTGATGCTCGTGTACTCACCCGATGGCAGTTTGGCCGGACGGACTTCGTAACGGTGGCCGACCGCCTCGGTGGTCTCGCCGAAGTTGAAGCCGGCCTGAAAGGCCGCTTTGTTGGCGCCAGCGACATGCTCGTTTTTGCCGAACTTCGCGTCGATCCACTCTTCGGTCGGCTCGGTCGGCCGGGTGTACATCCACGACACGAGGCCAAGTGCGAAAAAGTTCTTCGACCGTTCGGCATCACGCGGTTTGACACCAAGTGGTTCGCACGCCTTCTTGGTGAGGCTGGTCATGGGCACCTTCAACACCCGGTATCCGTTGAGTGTGTCGTCGTCGAGCGGGTTGGCGGCTTCACCGTTGGCGTCGAGGTAGCCCGCCTTGATGAGGTTTCGGTCTCCGAACGCATCCTCGTTAATGATGACCGTGCCGCCGGTTTCGAGGCGGTGGAGATCAGCCTTGAGCGCTGCCGGGTTCATTGCGACCAGAACGTTCGGGTCGTCGCCCGGCGTGGTGATGTCGTGGTCGGCGATGTTGACCTGGAATGCCGACACGCCGTTGACCGTGCCGGCAGGCGCACGGATCTCTGCCGGGAAGTCGGGCATCGTCGACAGGTCGTTGCCGAAGGATGCGCTCACGGAGGTGAAGCGGTCGCCAGTCAACTGCATGCCGTCGCCGGAGTCGCCAGCAAACCTCACGATGAGGTGGTCGAGTACGCGATCTCCGTCGGCCACATCGGGTCGATCGATGGTGTCCGTCATGTGTGTGCCCCCAGTGGCTATGTAGGTGGATCGACCATTGCCCCCAATGTCGACCCGGTGCCCGGCACCGTTGCCGGTCGTGCTTGATAGGACGGTAGCACCTGGGTGTGGGTACAGATGGCAGAGCTCATCGACAGGAATACTGGGGAGCACCGTTGCTCTTTGACGGCCGGCGTCGCACACGCAAAGGCCCCCCATTTCTGCAGAATCGTCTCTTTTCTCTCAACTCGACCCCTGAACCTGCTTGTATTGGCCGGTGCAGATTTTCGTGAAGACGATTTCCGGCAAGACGATCACCCTCGAGGTCGAACCCAGCGACTCCATCGATGCCGTCAAATCCAAAATCCAGGACAAGGAAGGTATTCCGCCTGAGGATCAGGTCCTCATCTTCGCCGGCAAGGAGCTCACAGACGGCCGCACGCTCTCGGACTACAACATCCAAAAGGAGTCGACGCTCCACCTCGTTCAGGCCACCTCGGTGACCACGACCACCGTCGCACCCACGACGACCACGACCATCGCGCCGACCACGACCAGCGCGCCGACCACGACGACCACGACGACCACGACGACCACGACGAGCGCGCCGACCACGACGACCACGACGACCACGACCAGCGCGCCGACCACCGTCGCACCCACGACGACCACGGCCAGCGCGCCGGCCACGACGGTCGCCGTACCGCCCACGCTCAACCTGGTGGCCGGACTCCCGGCGACCGGGACGGCATCGGGATCGTTCGTGACCCTCGCCATCGCTGCTGTCGTCGTCGGAGCGATGATCCAGCGCATCGCACGACGCGCTCCAGCCGCCGACTGAATCGAGGCTGGTAGCGGATGCCGACCACATCGCTGCGGTGCAAGCACTGCTCCGCTGAAGATCGGTACAGTCGTTCCTATGAAGAAATCCGTCATCTCCGCTGGCGTTGTTTTCTCGCTGCTTGCGGCAACCGGATGCGGCGGAGGCAACGACTCGCCGCCACCGGCCGGTGGGATCAACGGGCCAGCCATCGTCGACCCGAACGTCGAAATCCGTCCGGCGAGCAACTCCGGCGACTGACGCGGGCGACTAGGTTCGTCACCAGATGGCGACGCTTCGATTCAGCTTCGGCACGATGGGCTCAGGAAAGAGCACCGTTGCGCTGCAGATCCACCACAACCTGGCGAACCGGCAGCTGTTCGGGCTGTTGCTGACGACCCTCGATCGCGAGGGGAAACAGGTCACCAGTCGCCTCGGCGTTGCAGCACCGGCGATCGAAGTGGCACCGGATCTCGATATCTACTCGCTTGCCGTTGCCAACTGGCCAATCCACTACATGGTCTGTGACGAAGCACAGTTTTATACTGAGGCGCAGTGCGAGCAGTTGGCCCGGGTCGTCGACGATCTTGAAGTCGACGTGTATGCGTTTGGTCTTCTCACCGACTTCAGAGGCCGGCTCTTCGCCGGGTCGCAGCGCATGCTCGAACTCGCCGACGAGCACAGTCCGCTCCAGGTCGAGGCGCGCTGCTGGTGCGGCGCTCGCGCCACACACAACGGCCGCATCGTCAACGGCGTGGTCGTCTACGAAGGTGACACCGTCGTCGTTGGCGATACGCGCAACACCGATGCGCAGCCGCTCTTCGGCGACTCTGTTCGCTACGAGCTGCTCTGTCGGAGCCACTTCCGCAACGGCGAACTCGGCGACTGAACCGTTTCAGACTCGCTGCTGATCGGCCAATCTGCAGCCCAAAGCGATGCCAGCGGCAAGCGACATGCCTCCGAGCCGGAAGAAGATCGAGTCCAGTTCGAGTTGACCAATGCGTGTGGCGACTTCGATGATCGCCGCCAATCCGATGAAGACCATCGAAATTGCGATGCCGGCAACGACACGCAGCAAACTATCGAGCCACGCATCGCGTTGAGCAGAACCGGCCAGCCACGTCGTCCCGATCGCCACCGCTGCGGCAGGAAAGAGCACAATCAGATTCGGCGGCAGAATGAGGAAACTTAATACTTCGATGCGTTGGTCCCACACGGTCGCGAAGCGGGTTCCGTCGACGGTGCGGACACGTTCGAACTGGAACAGGATGAAGCCGAACTGCCCACCGAGCAATAACCAGCCGACGACGGTGAGTTGTTGGATGAGCGCCAGGTCCGAGCGCTCGGCGGCGTCAGACCCAGGCACAGTCGAGCCGCTTGATACCGTTGATGAAGTTGCTCTGCAGGTAGGCGGGCTCGCCCGTGATGCGCAGCGACGGAAGGCTGCGATGGATCTCATCGAATATCATCGTCATCTCCCGACGTGCGAGGTTCGCTCCGAGGCAGAAGTGCGCGCCGCCAGCACCGAAGCCGACCTGTGCAGGCTGCATTGAGCGGGCGATGTCGAAGCGGTGCGGGTCGTTGAAGACGCGCTCGTCACGGTTGCCTGAGTTGTAGAACATGACGACCTTGTCGCCGGCCTTCACAGGGAAGCCGTTGATGTCGGTGTCGTCGGTTGCGGTTCGACGGAAGTGGATGACGGGGGTCGACCACCGCACCATTTCCTCCATGGCGGTTTTGGCGTGCGTATTAAAGTCGCCGTAGAGCAGATCGCGCTGTTCGGGGAAGTCGGTGAGCGCCTTCATGCCGTGGCTGATGGCGTTGCGCGTCGTCTCGTTCCCGGCGACGACGAGCAGGATGAAGAACGAGCCGAACTCTTGCGGCGTCAGCTCTTCGCCGTCGACGACGGCAGTCATCATTGCCGACGTGATGTCATCTTGCGGGTCGGCGCGGCGGCTCTCGCCGAGGGTCTGGGCGTAGGTGAACATCTCGAGCGAGTGCGTCATCAGGTCGTTGTATGACGTGACGAAATCAGGGTCACCGATGCCGAGGATCGTGTTGGTCCAGGCGAAGATCTGGCCGTAGTCCTCCGGAGGAATACCCATCATGTCGCAGATGATCTCAAGGGGGAGTGCTGCTGCAACGTGCTCGACGAAGTCGCACGTTTTGTCGGCGAACTGCTCCTGGATCCGCTCGATGATCAGCTTCGCCTTGCTGACAACCATTGCTTCGACCTTGGCGACTTCCTTCGGTGTGAAGCCCTTCGAGACGATCGAGCGAAGGCGGTAGTGCTTCGGGTCGTCCATGTTGATCATCGACCCGAAGAACTCGCTCATCTCCTGGGGGAGGTCGCCGATGTTTGAGCCCTGGCCGGAGCAGAAAAGCTTGGCGTTGCGGCTGACGGCCCAGATGTCTTCATGTCGGGTGAGTGCGTAGTAGCCGGCACCCGGCGGGAACGGCGAGTCTTCGATGACGCGTTCTTCGAAGTGCTGAAGTTCGGGGGTGTCCCGAAGCAGCTTGAAGGTGGCCTCGCGCATATCGCGCGGCCCTGCCCAGAACTCCAGGTCAGAGAGGTCGATTTGGTCGAGGGAGATGTCGGCAGCGTTGGGCGGCATGGGTCGCACTGTAGATACCTGTGACCCCATATTGCAGAGTTCACCGTCTTCGTTTTTGGCGACTTGAGCGACGGAGCCGACTGCATGCCGTGCGTGGTGGTTAAATGGCCTCGATGCTGAACCTCTCTGAAATCGAACGTGTCCTCGTCGTTACGGCGCATCCGGACGACGTCGACTTCGGTGCAGCCGGCACCGTCGCGAACATGACCGACGCTGGCATCGAGGTGGTGTACTGCCTCGTGACCGATGGCCAAGCGGGCGGTTTTGATCACTCGATCCCACGCGACGAAATGGCGTCTATCCGCCGCGCAGAGCAAACCAACGCGGCGGCTGCGGTCGGGGTCACCCGGCTCGTCTTCCTCGGGCATATGGATGGCGCAGCGGTTGCTGACATGGCAATGCGCCACGACATCAGCAAGGTCATCCGCGAAGTGCGCCCGCAGGTCGTCATCACACACAACCCGATGCGCGATCTCGACTCAACGTATGGATCGCACCCTGACCACATCGCCACAGGAGAAGCCACGATGTGTGCCGTCTACCCGGACGCACGCAACCCGTTTGCGTTCCCGGGCTCCGAATGTGCCCAGCTCGAAGACTGGGCTGTCAGTGAAGTCTGGGTGATGCTTGGAGCAGAGGCGAACGACTTCGTCGACATTACCGAGCAACTCGACCGCAAGATCCGAGCGTTGCGCTGCCACGAGAGCCAGCATCGTGATCCGGACGGCATGGAAGAACGGGTGCGTGAGTGGTGGAAGAGCATCGCAGCAGAACGCGGAAGGCCTGAAGGCACCAGTGCAGAAGCGTTCCGAGTGGTCGATACAAAATAATTCCTCAAGACCTTCATTCCTCAAGACCTTGCTGCAGGCGAAAGGGGATGACCAGGGTTGCAGATGCTTTACAGGTTGTGGGCGAGTGGCCGTGCGGCGCACACGAGCACGGCATCGAGGTCACTTGGGCAGAGGCTGGCCGTGAGCACGTAGGGCTCGTCGGCGCTGGTCAGTTCGGCGAGCGCGAAGCCTTGGCCGCTGTCACGGACGCCTGTGTCCATCGGGTGCATTGCACTGATTTCCAAGCCGGCTGACTCTGCCTCGGCGGTCCACAAGTGAATGAGGCCTTGACGCAGGGCCGGATCCTCCAGAAGGTCTGTGCCTTCGAGCGTGAGCGTCACGTTTGAAATGTGTACTGGCTGGAGCGTGTCGATGTCGACGACGTCGCCGCCTAACTCGCCGTCAAGCATGACAACAACTGGGCCGCCCTCGGCTGTCGTTCCTCCGACGAAACCGTAGCGCACCACCGGAAACCCGTCGTCGCCAGTTGTGGCGTAACGAACTCGATCGCCGTGGTGGAACATGGTCAGCTCACGGACTCTGTTGTTGCGAACTCTTCGAGAACGGCATCGGACAACTCTGGCCAGAGTCGGAGGGCATCGCCAGACCATTGATCGAAGGGTCGGTCGGTCAACGCCACGAGCGACACATCGGCGGCTGGGTCGGTCCACATCATGGTGCCGGCGCCCCCAAAGTGCCCGTAGGTGGCGGGGTCGTTGCGCGGACCTGTCCAGTGCGGCGACTTGCCACCGACAATCTCAAATCCAAGGCCCCAAGGGCACCGGTCGTAGCGGCCCACACCCGGAACCATACCTCCGAGTAAAGGGAACTGAACACGCATAGTTTCGTCGGCAGTGGCCGATGCCAGGAGGCGTGGAGCGCGTGCCTCAGCCAGGAATCGCACAACGTCGTCGACTGCGGCCCACACCCCATATGCGGGAGACCCGATCAGCTCGGCAGAGGTCATGCCGAGCGGTTCGAACACGGCGAGTGAGAGGTATTCGGCGAAGGGTATTTCAGCATGCGACTCGACCCAAGCAGCAGCGAGTTCGACGCCGCCGTTCGAGTACGTGCGAGTGCGTTCCGGCACGGCAATGGGATCGGTGCCCATGAAGCCGTACCCGCCTGCATGGCTCAGGAGGTGTCGCAGCGTGCAGCCAGGCTGCCCAGCGAATTGCTCGTCAATGACGGCGTCCAGGTCGACGATGCCTTCTTCGACGGCAACGAGTGCCGCCCAGGCGGTCAGTGGTTTGCTGAGTGACGCGAGCCGAAACCTTGCGTCGACGTCGCCACGAGTGGAGACAACAGAACCGCCCTGCATCACGGCGCCAGCCACCGTTGGTACCGGCCAAGCAGTACAGAGATCGAGCGCCGTCATTGGTGGCTGCCGGGAGCGATCAGGTGAAGTCTTGGATGAGTTCGGCGACCCGGAATGCCAGGTCGACGCCCTGTCGAGCGTTGAGGCGTGGGTCACAGACGGTCTCGTAGCGGCTGTTCAGGTCGGCATCAACCAGTTCATCACCGCCGCCGAGGCATTCGGTGACGTTCTCGCCGGTCAGTTCGACATGGATGCCGCCGGGCCAGGTGCCCTCGGCGCGGTGGGCACGAACAAAGCCACCGATTTCGCGCACGATGTCGTCGAAGTGGCGAGTTTTACGACCGCTCGGAGCGGTGTAAGTGTTGCCGTGCATCGGGTCGCAGGCCCAGACGACGGGGTGGCCGGCGTCGGAGATGGCACGCAACAGCGGGCGCAGGTTTTCTTCGATGTTGTCGGCGCCCATCCGGGTGATCAGTGTGAGGCGACCGGGGATGCGCGACGGGTTGAGGATTTCGCACAGTTCGATGAGCTCGTCACCGGTCATGGTCGGGCCAACTTTGCAACCAATGGGGTTGCCGACGCCGCGGAGAAACTCGACGTGCGCGCCATCGAGTTCGCGGGTGCGTTCGCCGATCCAGAGCATGTGAGCTGAGCAGTCGTACCAGTCGCCGGTGATCGAGTCGCGACGGGTGAGGGCTTCTTCGTAGCCAAGGATCAGAGCTTCGTGGGAAGTGAAGACGTCGACTTCGCTGAGGTTCGAGTTGGCTTCGGTTTCGATGCCGCACGCGCGCATGAAGCTGAGGGCACGATCGATCTCGCGGGCGAGCTTGTCGTAGCGCTGTCCTTCGGGGCTTGACGCCACGAACTCTTGGGTCCACGAGTGGACCCGATTCAAGTCGGCGAAGCCTCCCTTGGTGAAGGCGCGCAGCAGGTTGAGCGTCGAGGCCGACTGATGGTAGGCCTGAACGAGGCGTTCAGGGTTTGGGGTGCGAGCAGCCTCTGTGGCGGTGGCGTCGTTGACGATGTGGCCACGGAAGGAGGGGATCTCGAGGTCGCCAACCATTTCGGTGTCGGACGAGCGCGGCTTGGCAAACTGACCGGCGATCCGGCCGACCTTCACGACGGGGACGCCGACCGAGTAGGTGAGCACGACGGCCATCTGCAAAATGACCCGGAGCTTCTCGCGGATGTTGTCGGCGGAGAACTCTTCGAAGCTTTCGGCGCAGTCGCCGGCCTGGAGGAGAAAGGCATTGCCGGCTGCCACTTGTGCAAGCTCGGCCTGCAGCGAACGAGCTTCACCTGCAAAAACGAGGGGTGGAAGCGTCGAGATTTGCTTCAGCGATGAGTCGAGTGCGCCCAGGTCAGGCCATGACGGCTGTTGTTTGACAGTCCGTTCCTGCCACGATTGCGCCGTCCACGTTCCCCGGGGTTCCATCAGAGCAGGCTATCGAAGCACTCCAGCTTGGCCTTGCCTGAGTTTCACGCCGACGAGGCCATCTGAAAACGAAACCTGCGGCTGGGATGCATCCCAGCCGCAGCTCAAATATTCAGTTCACTTTCGGCGGAAGCTCAGACCGCCAAAATGCGTTCGGCGTCGTCGCGGAGGCCGGCGACTGCACGGCTGACGAGACGACGGGCTGCTTCGGCGGTGACACCGAGCTGCTCACCAACTTCGCGGAAGCTCTTGCGCTCGCCGTCGACGAGGCCGAAACGGGCCTCGACAGCAAAACGCGCACGGGCGTCGAGTGTGTGCAGCAGTTCGTCGAGCAGCTCGCTATCGACGAGCGTCATGACGTGATCTTCCGGCGTGCCGTCGCCGTTTGCCATCAGGTCGCCGAGGGTCGCGTCGCCATCGTCGCCGACGGTCTTGTCGAGGCTGACCGGAGTGGTCAGGCGATGCAGCTCGGCATTGGTCTGGTCAAGGGTCTCGCCGTCGCCCGATGCCTGGCGCAAGGCTGCGCGTAGGCTGGCCGAACGATCGCCCGGGATGCGGATGAGGCTGGCCTTTTGGTCGAGGGCACGGCCAATTGCCTGACGGATCCAGAACGTGGCGTAGGTGGAGAACTTGAAGCCACGACGCCAGTCGAACTTGTCGACGGCGTGCTCGAGGCCCAGGTTGCCCTCCTGGATGAGGTCGAGAAGATCCATGCCCTGGGGCAGGGGATAACGACGAGCGATTGAGACGACCAAGCGCAGGTTGGAGCGGATGAACCGATCCTTTGCCTTGGCGGCTTCGCGCACCTGGCGCTTGAGGGCAACGCCCTTTTTGCCTGCTTCGAGCTGCTCGGCAGCTTCGCGGCCTGCCTCGATGACGCGAGAAAGTTCGCGTTCGTCTTCGGCGGTGAGCAGTGCCACCTTGCCGATGTCGTTCAGGTAGAGGCCAATGGAGTCATTCATGGTATGTACAACCGTTCAAGTTTCTGGGGAATTCCGATGTCGAATGTGTCGCAAGGCACGACATGACAGCCGGCCTGATCAGGGACTTCGTCTGCAGCTCGAAGCTGCTCGGGTGAAGTGATCGGAGCGACGGATGTCGTATGAGAGGGATTCCCGGAGGAATCCAGACTCAAACATCGAAACGGGGGGTATATGAGGGAACGATTTACAGTAACAGACGTGTCAACCCCTGGCCAAGCATGCTTCGAGTGATTCGCCCTGAAACCGCGTACTCTTGCCCATCGTGTCCGCAGGAACGCCCACACCAGTTGCGAGTTCTTCGCCGGTACGCCTGGGACTGTTTGGGGGCACATTTGACCCGCCGCACGTTGGTCATCTTGTCACCGCGGTCAATGTGCTGCATGCCCTCGGCCTCGATCAGGTCATCTTGATGGTCAACAACGTGGCGTGGCAAAAGGAAAGCGCCCGGCAGATCACTCCGGCGGGCGACCGCCTTGCGATGGTCGTTGCTGCGGTCGAAGACGTTCCTGGCCTGGTAGCAGGGCGAACCGAGATCGACCACGGTGGCAACAGTTTCACCGCCGACACGTTGCAGGCGCTCCGCGCCGACCATCCAGGTGCCGAGTTTTTCACCATTGTCGGTGACGACGCTGCGGCCGGTCTCCACAGCTGGACGCGTTACGATGAGGTGGTGGCTTCGTCGCACCTGGTGGTTGTCGATCGTCCAGGTGATCCCGTTGACCTTCCCAACGACATCGATTGGATTCGGGTCGAAGTGCCACGTCTCGAAGTGTCGAGCACGGATCTTCGTCGCCGATTCAGTGACGGACGACCGCTCGACTACCTGGTGACCGAACCTGTGCTCGATGTGATCAAGCAGCGCGGGCTGTATTCGGGAGCCGACGAATGACCGCCAGTGTTGCTCGCCGCCGTCGACGGGCCATGGCCGGTGCCACCGTCTCTTTTGCGCTGGTGCTGGTCGCTGCTGGTCTGACCTTCGTGGGCGCGACGACGATCGCCAACTCGAATGAGGGCGCAGTCGTGCAGGGCGACGTTCGTCCGGTGATTTTGCTCCCCCAGACCGATAATGCTGCGCTCGCAGTCGTCGACGACGACAATCGTTTGACGGCGTTGATCGTTGCCACCCTTTTGCCTGGCGGCGAGGGCGGCAGCATTGTCACGATTCCGGTCGACGCTGACGCCAGCATCGGTCTTGGCGACGAACGTCGGCCCCTGGCTGGTGTGCTCGATCCTGGCGACCCTGATGGATTCTTCGAGGCCGTCGAAGGAACTCTGGCAATCGTGTTGCAGTTCGGCGAGATCGTCGGGGCTGACCGGCTTGCCGAGTTGATCGAACCGGTCACACCCGTCTCGGTTGGCTTGCCCTTCGTTCCCGCCTCGGCCCAACCTGGCGAGGCCGACGCCGATGCTGAAGGGGTCGACCCGGAGCCCACTCCAACAGAATCGTCCGCAACCACGACAACCGAGGTTGTGCGCGACGGACTTGCCGACCTACTTCAGTCGACCGACTTCGACGTCACCGCAGCGGTTGAGGTGCTGCGGAGCACGCCGCTCCCCGGAACGAACGCCGATCGGCAAACGAATACTTTTGCCATGTGGTCGGCGTTTGCGGCAGCGACACCGGTTGCTGCCGCTGACGACGTTCCTGTCGACGAGTTCGGCCTGGCGGTAACAGCGTCGACGATCGACGATGTTTTTTCTCGGCTGTGGCAAGGGCCGGTGCAGATTCGGGATCTGGCCGTGGCCTCTGCGCAGTCCTCGACCGATGGCAACGAGACCGACGTGTCCGTTCTCGACCGCTTTGATTCGTTGCTGGTCTTCGCGCAGATCTCGCCGGCTCGTGTGTCGAAGCCGAACGTGGGCCTGGTGTTCCGAGTCGAAGTGCCGATCACTGATGCCCAGTTGACCGTCGAGAGCAGCCCATTCGTAGACCGCTCCGACGTGGCCCGCTCGGCTCTTGGACAGTTGCTCTTTCTCCAAGCGAACGTGGCGTCGGTCGATGTGGCGCCGAACCCCGAGGGTGCGCCGACCAAAACTCGTGTTGAGGTTGCTGACGAAAAATTTGTTGCTGACTTGCAGAAGTCCTTGTCCCCGGTATTTGGCGACGCCGAGTACGTGGTGTCTGAAGAATTGATTGCTGGCATCGACGTCGTGATGACGATCGGCACTGGCTACTTCGACGCCTTCAACGGTGTCACTGTTGCGTCGAGTGAAGGCGACGCCGATACCGTCGTCGCCGATGGCTGACGAGACACCCAACGCCGAACAGGCGAACGATGATGCCGACGTCACATTGGCGTTGCTGGCAGCACGTACTGCTGACGCAAAGAAAGGCACGGACATCATTGTCCTTGAGGTCGGTGAGGTCCTGGCGATCGCCGGCTACTTCGTGGTGTGCAGTGCATCGAACCCACGGCTGGTCCGCTCGATCGCTGACGACATCGAACGTGCGATCAAGCAAGAGTTGGGGCGTCCGCCGATGCGGCAAGAGGGCCGTGCTGAGCAGCAGTGGATCTTGATCGACTACGGCGACGTCATCGTTCACGTCTTCCATGAAGAGCAGCGCGAGTTTTACGAGATCGAACGGCTGTATCTCGACGTTCCGAGGATCGACTGGGCCGTCTGATTTGCGGACACAACGCTAAGTGCCTTGCACTGCGTTGTATCTCCGAATCGGGCCGCTATCGTCACCGGCCGCACAACATTGCGGGGCTTTAGCTCAGTTGGTAGAGCGCTTCCATGGCATGGAAGAGGTCAGGGGTTCAATTCCCCTAAGCTCCACGAAGAACCCCCAGGTCCACGCCCGGGGGTTCTTTACTTTTTCGGTTTCGGACCTTGACTGACACCTTCGAAGCGTGAGTCGATCGATTCGGATGGCCGATGCTTCGGACTGCGGGGCGGCGCTGGTCAGTTCCAGGGATTGAGGACGTCGAGCCCGTGGAAGCGCTTGAAGTCCTTGAGGTCTCGCGTCACGAGGGTCATCTCGTGAACCAGGGCAGTGGCGCCGATGAGAGCATCGCGGAACGGCGCTGGGTCGGGTACGTGCAGGGCGGCGGCGCGCCGTGCGACTCGCTCGTCCACTGCGATCACTCGGTTTTTGAAAGCGGCGGTGACGCTCTGGTCGAGCCACTCGCGAAGCATCGCTCCCTGTGTTGGGTCGGATCGCTCCATGAGCAGCACGCCGTGCTCGAGTTCTTGCATCGTGATCGCGGAGACGAACAGCTCGATCGAGGGCACTTTTTCGGCCCACCCTGCTACGCCGGGGTTCGCTCTGCCGCTTCTTACCTTGCGGAGTTCGGACACGATGTTCGTGTCGAGCACGAACATCACTCGAAGGCTGCCGGCTGTGGCACGTCGGTGTTCTTGGGAGTCACGAACTCGATGTCTGCGACTCCTGCAGGCTCGGCGAGCAGGTCGAGTGCTTTGTGCGGAGCGACGAGTTCCTCGTAGGCGTCGAAGCTCAGCAGCACGTGTGCTGGTCGGCCCCGATCGGTGATGTAGACCGGACCGTTCTTCGATGCCTTCTTTGCGCCGCTGGTGTCTTGATTGAATTCTCGGCTGCTCATCTGCGTCGCCATCATGCCTCCATGTAGTTACGTTTCTACAATAGGCCACAGGCCGGCCGGCCGCAACCGCCAGCTGTGACAATGGGGGACTCCGTTCCGGCAGCCACGACGCCAACGAACGTCCGCATCACGAGACGGCGACGATCTTGTGAGGAGTCCCTTCAGTAGTTCCTATTCGCTGCATCAATTGATCTGCCATCCAACCCGGCGGGCGGACCCTTGCGATGGTCGTGGCTTCCTACGATTGTCACCCGGCCGATCCAACGGTCGCCCTCGGTGCGTGGCTAGCCCACTGGTGTTTCGGCGCAAGCGCTACTGGAAGGTCGCGGCTCCTGTGGAGCAGTCGCCACCGTCGGCTCGGACGTCGACACCGAGGTCACGCCGTCACCACCAATGTCCCCACCGGCATCGCAGCCAGCGACGACATCAACTGACGACGCGCCAGCCCCCACGCAACGTGCAGCGCGCACGGCTCCGTTGCCTCACAGGGGCGATCCGCAACAACACAACGGCCCGAATTGGTCGGGCCGTCGACCGCCTCGACCACTTCGAGCACGTTCAGTGTGTCGAGCTCGACCAGCGGCTCGTAGCCGCCCGTTGGGCCTGGCACAGAATGCACCCATCCTTCTCGCACCAGCGGACCCATCACCTGCGGAACAAATCCTGCAGTGGTCCCCAGCGCAGTGGCGAGGTCGGCGCTCTTCAATCGCGCCGGCGACCGATCCAGAACCACCAGCGCCCGTACGGCCAGGTCAGCTCGCTGCGTGATCTCTAGTCGCATAGTATGAGACTAATGGATGCGCAGGATCGTCGCCAGGGACGAACGTCCCAACCATCGGGCGAGAAGGTAGCGAGGTCCTGGCTTGCGCGCAGCGTGTGGTTCAGCGCAGGCTGGCTGGCCGTGGGCGTCGGGGGGATCGGCGTCGTCGTTCCGGGACTTCCAACGACCGGATTCATGATCATTGCGGCCGCATGCTTCGCCCGGTGCAGCCCACGCTTCGAACAGTGGGTCCTCCACCTGCCTGGCGTCGGCCGGTCGATTGCCGACTACCGGTCGGGTGTCGGCATGCCCAAGCGAGCCAAGATTACCGCCATTTCGATGATGGTTATCGCGATCTCGATCAGTGCAGGACTGCTCCTCGACAACACTGTGGTGCGGCTCGCGGTCGTTGCCGCCGGCATCGTCGGGGCCTGGTACATCATCCGACGCGTGCCAACCGCACCACGGAGATCAGTCTGCGGAGGACGTTGATCCCCGGCACTCGGGTGATGATGCCATGGACTGGGGTGCACCCGAGCAAACGCTGCGTGACACGGCACGAGCGAAGCCGCTTGGTTCGTGCGACAGGGGAGGCGTACGATTCGCGGGTGTTCAGCGCCTTCCGTGATGCGTTCGTCGGCGACGGCGAACTGACCGAACGCCAGGGCTCGCTGCTCGTGTTCGGGGCGGGCATCGTTTTCAGCGTGACGGCTATCTCCGTCGCGGCGGTCGATACAGCCAGCAGTTTCCAATTCCTCACGTATCGGGGCGCATCAACAGCGTTGGCGATGGTGGCGTTGATTCTCGTGCGTCGTGGGGGCCGACCGGTGTCGTTCGCGGGCGTCACGCGGACCGTGTGGCTCGCTGGACTTATCCTTGGCGGGACCTCGATGCTCTACATCCTGGCCCTGTCGAGAACCTCGGCGGCGACGACACTGTTCTTGCTCGCGGCGGCCCCCGTGTTCGCGGCCCTGCTCGGATGGATGTTTCTACGTGAGCGCGTGGAACGCTCGACCGTGCTCGCGATTGGCGCAACGATGGTGGGCGTGACGATCACGGTGAGCGCTGGGCTCGAGGTCGGATCCGTGTCTGGGCTGCTGTTCGCGGGAGGCATCCCGGTGACCATCGGCTTGTACAGCGTGCTGATGCGTTCCGTGTCCGGTGTCGATCCGGTGATCCCGACGTTGATTGCCGGTTCCGTGCTGTGTGTGGCCTCTGCGGCTCTGGCTCTGACGCAGGGCGGGCTCGGCGTCAGCTTGCGCGATGGGGCGCTTGCGTGCGTGTCTGGTGGGATCGCCCTGGGTCTCGGCCTTCCGATGTTCAACCTCGGTCACCGCTCGGTTCCGGCAGCACGGGTTCCGTTGCTCTTGATGACCGAAGTGGTGTTGGCTCCGCTGTGGGTGTGGATCTGGCCGGGTGAGACGCCTGGAGCCGCAACGCTGATCGGCGGCGCAGTCATCTTGGGAGCAGTGGTGTGGTTAATGCTCGTGTCGAAGCACACACCTGATGCTGTGCCGAGCAGCCGCATTGCCGCCATTCCCGTCGACTGAGCCGCGGACGTCTTGTTCGATTTTGGAACCCGTGCTGATTGTCTCCGACAACGGAGAGGGTCGCTGGGCAGAAGTACCGTGAAGTGCGACGAAGTTCCGCCAGACGACGAAGAGGACCCCATGACGCCAGACAGCACACCAGCGTTCGAAACGCTCGAGGTGGCCGTTGAGGGGATGAATGGACGCCTCACCCTCAACCGGCCGGAGAAGCTCAACCCTCTGTCCACCCGGACGCTCCGGGAACTCGCTGACGCTGCTCGCTGGTTCGACACCCAACGCCAGGTGAAGACGGTGATCGTGTCCGGCAAGGGCCGGGCCTTCTCGGCCGGAGCCGACATCTCCAGCTTTGGAGACGTCGCCAGTAACGACGGCCTCAGCCCCCGTGATTCCGCTGAGACTGGATGGCTGATGGCTCGAGCCATGGAAGAAATGCGAGCGGTCACGATCGCCGCAATCTGGGGGCCATGCGTCGGAGGCGGAATTGTTCTCGCTGGAGCGTGTGACTTTCGGATCGCCGCTCGCGACACCTACTTCTCGATTCCCGAGGTCGACCTCGGAATCCCGCTGGCGTGGGGAGGGATTCCACGACTGGTGCGCGAGATTGGCCCGGCAGCAACCCGCGATCTCGTGATGACCTGCCGCCCGTTCACCGCCGACGAAGCGGCCGGCCTCGGGTTCTTAAATAGCGTCCTCGACGCTCACGAGGTGCTGCCGGCGGCAGAGAAACTCGCGATGGATCTCGGCCGAAAGTCGGGACTGGCGCTCTACGCAACGAAGACCGGGATCAACGCAGCCCTCGAAGCGATGTCGCCAGCGAGCGGGTCGTGGTCCGACGCCGACAGTCTTGTCGTGGCGCTCGGGGATCCCGAATCGCGCCGGTTGAGCGCTGAGTACCTCGAGCGCGTCCGAAAGTGAGCTGAGGAGAGCGTCGTCGACACGGTGAACACGACCGTCGACCGCAGCAACGGCTGCGGTATCGAAGACTGGGATCGGCTGCTCGGCGGGATCCTCCCACCAGCAACCGGCGTCACCGAACCAGGGTCCTCCTCACCTGAGCCTTGTGGCGTAGCCACCCCAGTCACCCCTTTAGGTGAAGCGAGGCTGCGTCATCATGATCTCGCTTTCTTGGCGATGCAGCGCCTCGTCGTAACCGATCTGACGGAACATGTCGGCCAGGCTGTCGTAGGCGCCGAAGTCATCTTGGAACTGACTCTCGAACGGCGTTGTCTCCCACTCGGGATGTTCCTGCACCATGAGCGCGTACTCGTGGGCGGCATGGTCTTCGAAGTCAGCGTTGAGCTGGTAGCTCCGCTTGGGCCGGAGCACGAACAGAATCCATGACAGCTGGTAGTACGAGAGCGCCAAAATCTGAGGAATGATGCGGCCCTTGAGCCATGGGCGACGCTGGTCGCGCGTGAGCTCTTCCAGGATCAGCAGATGCCACTGCTCGTTGTCTTGTTCGACCCGGGCGACGCGGGCACGGTCATACACCCGCCGGGCGAAATCAGGGTTCTTCGACGTGTGGGTCATCGCCACATAGGCCACGCTCTCCCATGCCTGATACGGCACACGGGCCACGACTTCGAGCACCCGGAACTTCTCCAGCGTGCGCCTCTTGCCGTATACCGCGTCCATCACCGTAAACAGCGCGCGAGAACTCAGCGTGTACGGCCGGCGAGAGGCAGCGAGTTCCGACTGCTGATTGGCAACCAGCGCATCGTGGTCAAGACGCTCAATTGGCCCAAGTGGTGGGCGATCCTTGAGGGCCCGAGTCACCGGCGTCTCGAGTGCCGGGGAACGGTAGGCGCCCGGATGGATGAGATCCGCTTTTTCAGAGACGGCCGTGTCGGGGCTCTCTGCAGGATGTGTCCGCTGGTTCTCGGTAGTCATGTTCGACCGTCCTTGAGCTGGGGTATCTAATCGTCGCAGCCATCTGAACGTTTCGGGTCCGCATCGTTGTGGCGTTCAACACATCGAGTTACAGGTGGTCATTGATGGCGGCCCGAAGGGATTGGGAAAGAGAGCGACTCCCGAAATCGTTGGGGCGGACTGCTCGTTCAGCTGAATTCATCCTTATCTCACGAGATGATCATCTGACAAAACCGTGATATCGTCACGCCATGCCAGCAAGTCCGATCTACGAGGTGAAAGCGCAGCTTTTTAAAACGCTTGGCCACCCAGCTCGGATCCGGATTCTTGAGGTGTTGTCTGATGGGCCACGTTCGGTGTCTGCGTTGCAGCCCGACGTCGGCATCGAGTCGTCACACCTGTCACAGCAGTTGGCCGTACTTCGTCGCGCTGGAGTCGTCGAGTCCGACCGTGACGGGTCGTTGGTCATCTACACGATCGCAGACCCACAGATTCTTGATCTCTTGGCGGTCGCGAAAGAGATCCTCACAACCTCATTGACCGGAGCGCAAGAACTCCTCAGTGATCTCGATGCAATGTCTTATGAAACAACGTCGGCTGCGTCTGAGTAGCAGCCGACTCAACAAAAGGAGAATGTGATGCTTGGTGGTCCAGAAGGAATGGTGTTGTTGGTGTTGGTGTTGGTGCTCTTTGGCGGAGCGCAGCTTCCAAAGCTGGCGCGCAACCTCGGCCGCGCGCAGAAGGAGTTCAAAGACGGACTGGCCGACGCAACGCGCCAAGATCCCGAACCCAAACCCCTCGTGAAAGAAGTCGCAGCGCCCGAAACGAGCGAAGTCGCAGCGTCTCTCACAAAAGAAGTCTCAGACCCGTCCTGAGGCCGAGCGCAACGACTTCGTGGTCGCCGGGAGTCGGCGTCGAGAGTCCGTTTTTTGGACCTCCAGCATTGCTGCTCATTCCGAACTTTGCATGACTCGTTCGTGCCATTTCGCACGCGTGCTGTTCAGCGTTCCTCGAGGCCACCACTGGCGATCGTCTCGATGGCGACTCGGCCGTTCACGATGTTCGTCGCAAGATCGGTGAGCTTCGTGTTGGTGTTGCGCGACATCGCACGGATGCGGTCGAATGCAGAAGCCATGTCGATATTCGCCCGCTCGGCGAGCATGCCTTTGGCCTGTTCGATGATCATGCGACTGTCGAGAGCGTGTTGGAGTTGTTCGTCTCGCTCTCGTGCTTCAACTTGAGCCTGGGATTGCAGGATGATGATGCTGGCGAGGTCAGCAATTGCTTGGGCGAGGTCGATGTCTTCGGTGGCGAGCGGGCCGGGTTCGGCACGGAACAGGTTGAGAGCGCCGATGATGTTGTCGCGCAGCCGGAGCGGGATTGCGTAGACGGATCGGTATCCAGCCCCGACGGCGTATGGCGTGAATTGCGGCCAGCGATCTATTGCGGTGCGCAGGTTGGTTTCAATTACTGCTGCACCGGTTGCGAAGGCTTCGGTGCAGGGCCCCTCGTCATTTTGGAGTTGGAAGAGTTCGATCAGCCGGGCCTGTTCGCTCGACGCTGTAATCACGTGGATTTGGCCGTCGCTGCCTGCGAGCATGATGCCGGTGGCAGTGACGTCGAGGGCCTCGACGCATCGGGTGGTGAGGACGGTGAGAGAGTCAACGATGTCGAAGTCGGCAACAAGGGTGTCGGCAAGTTCGAGGAAGATGTTGACGACCTGTGCTTCTCTGTTCGAAGACTCTTCGGATGACTGATTCATACCTCTCCCTCCGGTTGCGACCGTCCGTTGGCGCCGAGTGAATCTTCTTCGGAGCGACGCATTAATAAGTGCAAATCACCATGCGAAAAATCTACCAGACAAAGTGGCGAATGAGTGTCAAAGCTGTCGCGTGTGGAGTTGATCGAAGTCTCAAAACGATGGGCCACGACGCCCTGAGACGTCCTACGGGGCGAAGCGGTATCCGGCGCCGCGCATCGTCATGACCCACCGTGGTTTGCTGGGATCGATTTCGAGCTTGCGGCGCAGGCGGTGGATGTGTTCGTTGACAGTTGTTGGGTCCTGCCACTCGCTGGAAGAGTCCCAGACGTGATCGAGGAGTTGCTCTCGTGTGAACACGCGTCGAGGCGATCCGGCCAGACACGCAAGGAGGTCGAATTCTTTCGCTGTCAGGCTGACGAGCTCGCCGTAACAGTGGACGTCCCGACTGATCAGGTTGATGACCAGTTCTCCAAAGTCGAGGGTGGTCGACGTTGGGCCACTGGTGCTGCGCCGAAGCACTGCGTTGACCCTTGCCACGAGCTCGCGAGGATCGAACGGCTTCACGACGTAGTCGTCGGCGCCAAGTTCGAGTCCAACGACTCGGTCTGACGCGTCGCCGCGCCCCGTAAGCACAATGACGGGCAAGTCGCCGTCGGTGCGCACCGCTCGCAGGACGTCGAGTCCGTCGATTCCCGGCAGGCCGAGATCGAGGATGACGAGGTCGGGCCGACGAGTTTTGATCTGGTGCTTGGCGTTCTCTCCGTCGCCGGCTTCAGTCACTGCGAAGCCGAACTCACAGAGTTCCTCAACGGCGAGAGCACGCGCCTCCGCGTCGTCATCGACGACGAGCACCCGAAGCGGTTGGGGTCGGGCGGTGGCTTCGTTCTTAGGCCGTGAGCGTGTCGGAATCATGTGCTGGTTCTGAGGGAGCCGTGCAGCCGCATCACGCGAGCGCGTCCCGGATGGCGTGCGCGAGGTCGGCATCGGAAAACGGCTTGCGAAGCAACCGGTCGGGTTTGAGTGCGTCGGCCGCGTCGTCACACGTGGCGGAGTACCCGGACATGAAGATGACGCCAAGCCCAGGGCGGCGCTGACGGACTGCTCGGGCCAGTTCTTGGCCGCCGATGTCCGGCATCAGCACATCGGTCAGAACTGCATCGACCAGTGCCCCGTGGTCGATTATTGCGAGTGCAGCAGTACCTGAAAGTGCTTCAAGCACCGAGTAGCCGACGTCGCTCAGCACGGCGGCGCACAATTCGACGACGTCGGCATCGTCATCGACGATCAGGATTGTCGAACCCCCGGCGTGGTCAAGCGGAAAATTCGCTTCGGATTTGTCACTGTCGGGTTCGGCTTCGACAC
>JBLIKS010000015.1:0-20013 GCA_047635555.1 Candidatus Azotimanducaceae bacterium | reverse complement strand
GCCATTCAGCGGCTTGTCGTTTGGCGATCGGCGCCTCGTACTCATCGCCCGTGCGATGGTGAAGCACCCGCCGTTGCTGATTCTCGATGAACCGTGCCTTGGCCTCGACGACATGAACCGTCAACTGGTCCTCGCGCTGATCGAACGCATCTGCGCATCCAACGAGACGGCGGTGTTGTACGTCAACCACCGGTCACAAGATGCCATCCGCGGCATCGACAATCACCTCACGTTGAGTAGCTAGCCCGTCGTCGCTCAGCGGGCGATGCAACTGAACATTCCGAACGAGAGCCGGTCTCGGTATGGGGCCGGTCTTCATCGCGTCAGGAGTCAGGTGATGATCGCCGGACCCGCTGAGCCTGCTCGAGACTCATTCTTGAGATGGCGGTTGAGATGGGGGTTGAGATGGCAATTTGAGCGTGCGCTTGGGAATCGTGGCGGGGAGGGCGAAGGCACTGAGGGCCAGGATGCCGACTATCCAGTGCAGCCCGGCGGTCGGATCGTCACCCTCGGCGAGGAGGCCAACGATGAGGAATGCTGCAGCCGAAATGACGCCGACACCGAGGCTCCGAACGCTGGTCGCTGTTGCTCGGGTCGCCGATGGGGCAGCCGCTTGGAATCTGGCGTCGGCGATGATCCAGGCGGCCTGTACGGGTGCGTACCCGATACCGATGGCCATCAGTGCCCACGGTGACTCGATGGCAATCGCAACGGCCATAGTCGCAGTTCCGCCGAGCATCAGCGATGCGAGTGTTGAGCTGGAAATGTCCGGATGGCGCGCGGCGAGTTCGCCGCCCGCGATGAGGCCGAGCCAGACGACGAACACGATCAGTGGAATGGACGCATTGGACGCCCCGTTGAGGCGCGCCAAGAGGGGGACGTACTCGTCGACCACCATGAGCCCGCCAATGGCTGACCCCATCAACATGAGGCGGAGCAGTACTGGGTTACGGCGCGCGGCCGACGAGCCCGCTCGCAGGGTTGCCCACCATCCGCCGGGAACGCTTGCATCGTCGCCTGTCGTCAGCCATCGCACATCGGGGAGGCGGAGCACGAGCGCGACCGAGGCACCGGCTACTGCGACGTTGACCCAGCCGACGGCTTCGATCGATGCGCCCAACCCGATCAGCGCAGCCGCCAACAAAGTGCTCCCGCCGAACCCGAAGTTACTGAACTGGTCGATGCGGGCCATCACCACGCCATAGCGGTGAGCCTCACCAATGGCGTCGAGTTCGTCGTGGATCAGCGCTTGCCGTGCACCGCTGGCCAGTGCATCGTGCATCGACCAGAGCACGGCACCGACGATCAGCCCGGGCAGGGACGGCGAGACGAGCCAGATAGCGATACCTGCTGCACGCAGGGCGAATGCCGCTCCGATCAGTACCCGGCGGTCGACGATGTCGGCCAGTGCCCCACTGGGCACCTCCAGAGCGAGCCCCAGTATCGACCACAAGATAAACACAATCGACAGGTTGGTGATCGAGATGCCGTTGTCGATGAACCACAGCGTGAACAACGCGTAGACCGGCGCAAACTTGTCAATGAACGACAGGACGTACAGCCGCCGCTTGAGCCCATCGAGCATCACACCGCCAACCTACGGCACACGCTGCGGTTTGGAAGTTGGCAGCCGACAGGGGCTGAAGAATCTTTGACGATCAGCGCGACTTTTGGTCGTGGTGGTCGTCCTGCCCGGACATCGTCACTATGCTGACAGAAGTTCGCCACTTCGGCTTCTCCGTCACCAACCCTCCCGTGTGAACGAAGCCGTAGTGCTGACGGGAGGAGTGTTCTTCGGAGCACTCCTTTCGTCGTTTTCGCAGCAATTCTTGCAACGGTCGAGTCCGCGTCCATTCCTGACTTGATGGGTCGGGTATTGGGGACTATGGTCTCACCGCATGAGCAACAACTGGGGTTTTGAGACAAAGCAGATTCACGTGGGCGGCGAGGCTGACCCGACGACGGGTGCACGAGCCGTACCGATTTATCAGACGACCTCGTACGAGTTTCGTGACACTGAGCACGCCGCGAATTTGTTTGGGCTGGCCGAAGTCGGCAACATCTACACCCGCATCATGAACCCGACGCAGGCCGCGCTCGAAGAGCGTGTCAATGCGCTCGAGGGTGGGTGCACGACCGCAATTGGCATCTCCGGCACCCTTGTTGTCGCCTCTGGCCAGTCGGCTGCGACACTCTCATTGCTCACCCTCTGTGAGTCAGGCGACCACATCGTCGCGTCGCCGTCGCTCTATGGCGGTACGTACAACCTGCTCAAATACACGATGCCGAAGATGGGCATCGAAGTCACCTTCGTCGACGACGCCGACGACCTCGACCAGTGGCGCGCGGCGATCAAGGACAACACGAAGGTCTTCTTTGGCGAAGTGCTTGCCAACCCGCGCAACGCGATGTTCGACATCGAGGGCGTGTCAGCTGTGGGGCACGAGAACGGCATCCCACTGATGGTCGACAACACTGTGCCGACGCCGTACATGGTGCGTCCGCTCGAACTCGGCGCCGACATCGTGGTGCACAGCCTCACGAAGTTCTGTGGTGGCCACGGCACCTCGATCGGTGGCGCCATCGTCGACGGCGGCACGTTCGACTACGCCGCCTCGGGCCGTTTCCCCAATTTCACCGAGCCCGATCCGAGCTATCACGGTCTCGCGTACTTCCCTGCGCTCGGCCACGGAGCGTTTATCCTCAAGGCGCGTGTCCAGATGCTGCGCGACCTCGGCATGGCGATTTCGCCGTTCAACGCATTTCTGATCCTGCAAGGTCTCGAAACACTGTCGCTGCGTATGGAGCGTCACTTCTCGAACGCACAGACCGTTGCTGAGCACCTTGTTGCACACGACAAGGTCGAGTCGGTCACCTTTGCCGGTCTCGCGGACAGCCCGTGGTACGAGCGCACGCAGAAGTACAGCAACGGCATTGGGGCCGGCTCGATCGTCGCCTTCGAAGTGAAGGGCGGTATAGACGCCGGCAAGAAGTTCGTTGAGGCGTGCGAGTTGCACAGTCATGTCGCGAACATCGGCGACGTCCGCAGCCTCGTCATCCACCCCGCGAGCACGACCCACAGCCAACTGTCGCCCGAAGACCTCGCAGCTGCCGGCGTCACGCCGGGCCTGATCCGGTTGAGTGTCGGGCTCGAGACAATCGCCGACATCATTGCCGACCTCGACCAAGCTCTCGCTCAAGCCTGACCCAGTCGGCGCTGCGCTGCCGATCTCTTGGCATCACCGGTCAGAGATCGGCAGGCTCTCGGTGGAACGAGGCAGCCTTCGAGCCGCTCGATACTGAGCTTGTCGTTGAACGCGGCCTACGTTTCGTCGCGTTGGTTGCGGAGGAAATTTTCGAATTGATCGCCGAGGTCGTCGGCGGTCGGGATCTGGGCCTCAGCGCGGCGATCGAACTCGGCTTCGAGCATGCGGACGTACATCCGGAGTTGGTCGTCGTGCGCGATGATTTCGTCGTGCACGTCGCGCCAGCTGTCGACCTGTTCGCCGAGGTCAGTCGTGGTCGGAACGTCGAGCACGTGGCTCAGGTGCCTGGCGAGCGCTGATACCGCCAGAGGGTGCTCGGCGTTCATGAGGTAGTGCGGAATACCGACACGCAGCGAGATCGACGGAATGTTCCGTGCCTCCAACTCGGCATTGAGGACGCCGGCGACACCGGTGATCCCCTGGTACGACGGTTGCGACAGCCCGAGTCGGGCCGCCAAGTCAGGCGTCGCCGTGCTGCCCGTAACCGGAGGCGTGCGAGTGTGGGGGATTGCTTCGGCCGAGGCACCGACGGTCACGACGGCCTCGCACCCCATTGCAACGGCAACGGTGATAATCGCATCGATGTAGGTGCGCCAATTGAAGTGCGGCTCGACACCGATGAGTCCGACGACATCGCGTTGCAGCTTGCCGTTCGGGCCGGTGAGGCCGCTCCGCTGGAGAACGAAGTCGTTGGTCGGCCAGACGATGTTGCGGACACCGTCGTCGATGGTGACGTGTGGACGCTGCTGCGTGAAGTCGTAGAACGGGTCGGGATCGATTGAACCGACCACGACGGCGTGGTCGGCAGAGGTGAATGCATTGACCGCAGCCGTGGCTGCGCTCGCCACGTCAAACCATCCTTCGAGGCCAACCAGCATGACCGGCCGCTCGAGCGAGCCGATGTCGCCCATTCCGAAGCTCAGCACATCGGTTGACTGCATTCGCTCAGGCTATTCCGCTCAGGTTAGAGAGCGGCGACGACGTGGTCGATGCACGCGGTCAGCGCCGCGACGTCGGCGCTGTCGATCGCCGGGAACATGCCAACTCGCAACTGGTTGCGGCCCAGCTTGCGATACGCGTCGGTGTCGAGGACTCCGTTGGCGCGCAGGATGTCGCTGACCGCAGTGGCATCGATCGAGTCGTCAAGATCGATCGTGCCCACCACGTTGGACCGGTGTGCCGGGTCAGCAACGAAGGGCGTCGCCCAATCACGTGAGTCAGCCCAGGAGTACAGGATTTCAGCTGAGGCAGCGCTGCGACCTGCCATGCCGGCGAGGCTGCCGTTCGCAAGCATCCAGTCGAGTTGCGCGTCGAGCATCACCAGGGTGGCGATGGCCGGCGTGTTGTAGGTCTGGTTCTGTGTCGAGTTGTCGAGCGCGATCTGCAGGTCGAGCGAGGCGGGGCGCCAACGATTTGAGCTGCCGATCTCGTTGATCCGTTCGATGGCAGCCGGGGAGCAGGCTGCAAGCCAGATGCCGCCGTCGGAAGCAAAGCACTTTTGGGGTGCGAAGTAATACGTATCAACTTCGGCGGGGTCCCACAAGAGGCCGCCAGCTGCGGAGGTGGCGTCGACGACCACGAGTGCGCCTTCGGTGTCGGCGGGGCGACGGAGTTCCATTGCAACGCCGGTCGAGGTTTCGTTGTGCGTGAGTGCGTAGAGGTCGATGCCGGCTTCTGCAGTTGGTTCGGGGTGGCTGCCGGGCTCAACCTTGATCACGGAGGGGTCCCCGAGGTGTGGCGCAGTGGCGCAGGCCTCAGCGAACTTCGAAGAGAACTCGCCGAACACGAGGTGTTGGCTGCGCTCACGCACGAGACCGAATGTTGCGACGTCCCAGAACACGGTAGATCCACCGTTGCCGAGGATGATCTCCCAGCCGTCGGGCAACGAGAAGAACTCGGTCAACTTCGACCGCACATTCCCGACGAGGTTCTTCACGGCAGGCTTGCGATGCGACGTTCCCATAATGGTCGTGCTTGCCGCAACGACGGCCTCGATTTGCTCGGAACGGACCTTAGAGGGGCCGCAGCAAAAGCGCCCGTCGGCAGGAAGGAGGTCAGCAGGGATGGTGATGGTGGGGGTCTCAGTCACGACCACATCATTGCGGTTGGCGTTGAGAACTCGGCAGCACTTTCCAAAAAAGAAGGCCAAAAAAGAAGGAAGGAACCTGAAATTAGCCTTGGGTCATGGGGGCGAGGTAGGTGACGGCAGTGCCGTCTTCGTCGCGTTCCTTCATCAGGTCGCGCACGCGTCGGATCAATTGGCCGGTCGCGGTGTGGTGGTAGAACCACGTCTCAAGCTGGCGAGCCCCGGTGTTGTCGGCGAGCTGCAAGCCAGCTTCTTCGTAGTACGCACGCACGTCTTGGCCGACGGCGATCGTGGTCATGGGGTCCCACCCAACGCCAGCGAGTGACGAGCCGTTCTCGATTTCGATCAGCTGCTCGATCAAAGCGACGATGCCGTCCACGCTGGCGATCCGTCCAACGAGGGTGCGGCCACCTGTTGCTTTGAGGTTGCGGTCATAGGCATTGCGCAGACCTTGGGCCTCGTCGACCGCGGCGTGGAGGTCGGGATTGTGGCGTGGCGGGAGTGGGCAGGAGTCAGGGGCCTCGCCGGTCTGGTCCTCAATCGAGCCGGGAAAGTCTTCGAGGATCGGCACGTCGGTTCGTTCGAGCAGGCCGAACATCGCCATCAGGACACTGGTCTGGAATTTGGCGTCGTTCGGCTTTCCGAGCGGCCGGCCGAGGGGGAAGTCGACGTTCAGCATGCGCGGCGGCTTGGCCGATTCGGCCTGGCCGCGGACCAGGGAGATGCCGACGGTCGCCAGACCAGCTTGTTCGAACACGTGGGCGAGCACACTCACGGTGCGCGTGCAAAGCGGTCAAACGGGGGTGAAGATCACGACATCAACGCCGTCGTCAATCAGGATTTGTGCTGCAGCGGGGCCCGTGTCCTGGATGATTGCGGAGAATGTGGCATCCATCTGCGCACCCATGAACGACAGATTGTTCGTGGCGACAGAGCCAATGACACCGGCTTCAACCAACTCGTTGAGTCGATCGGCCGGGTAGGCGGTGTTCAGGTCGGCAGTGAGCCCGGCGCGGTCGAAGTTGGGTGAGAAGTGGCTGAGCTGGAGATCCCGAGATTCGCTCGGCAGGACGGTGAACGACGAGTCCAGCCACAGCTTGATGTCTCCAGCGGACCGCAGGCCTGCAGTGGTGCAGATCGCGACCTTGCACTCGCTCAATGGCTTGGTGAGCACTGTTGCTGTCGGGGTGAGATCAGGGCTTGGAAGCCCACCCACGTTCTTCCTGATTATTGCGTCGGCGGCCATTTATCGGACCGTAGCGTTTGTGTGCGCAAGGGTTTGCTTTCGAGTTGTGAACAATCAGGGACGGATACCAACTGGGCCACCGTCGTTCGAGGCCGTAGGATCTGCAATCGTGAATCGCCCTATGACTCGAACGTCGGCACGCCTTGCCGCTATTGCTCCCTCGGCCACGTTGGCTGTCGATTCGAAGGCCAAGGCCATGCAGGCCGCTGGCGAAAATGTCATCGGCTTCGGTGCTGGCGAACCAGACTTCCCGACGCCGCAGCACATCGTCGATGCGGCAATCGCCGCGTGTGCCGATCCGAAGAACCACAAGTACACCCCGGCCGGCGGCCTTCCAGAGTTGAAGCAGGCAATCTGCGACAAGACGCTGCGTGACTCAGGCTTCGCTGCCGAGCCCGCCAATGTGCTCGTGACCTGTGGCGGCAAGCACGCCGTGTACACGGCATTCGCCGCCCTCTGTGACCCCGGCGATGAAGTTCTCTGCCCGGCCCCGTACTGGACCACCTACCCAGAGGCGATCACGCTCGCCGGTGGCGTTCCGGTCATCATCGACACCGACGCCGAGTCGGGTTTCCAGGTCACGATTGCGCAGCTCGACGCCGCCAAGACCGACAAGACCAAGGTGCTCCTCTTCGTGTGCCCCGACAACCCCTCGGGCGCCGTGTACCCGCCCGCGGCGGTCAAGGCGATTGGTGACTGGGCCGTGGCGAACGGCGTCTGGGTTATCACCGACGAGATCTACGAGCATCTGACCTACGGCGCTCATGAGTTCTCCTCGATGCCGGTGCTCTGCCCCGACATTGCTGACCAGTGCATCATTGTCAACGGCGTTGCCAAGACCTATGCGATGACCGGCTGGCGTGTCGGCTGGATGATTGGCCCAGCTGATGTCATCAAGGCCTCGACCAACTTCCAGAGCCACGCCACCTCGAACGTGTCGAATGTCGCGCAGCGCGCAGCAATCGCTGCAGTGTCTGGCCCGCTCGACGATGTCGTGATGATGCGCGAAGCCTTTGCTCGTCGTGCCGTGACCATGCACCAAATGCTCAATGCGATCGATGGTGTGTCGTGCCTCGAGCCGCAGGGAGCGTTCTACTGTTACCCCGACATGACGGGGCTCCTCGGCAAGGAAATCCGTTCTGGCGATGGCACGGTCAAGGTCGCCAACACGACGATCGAGCTCGCCGACATCATCCTCGAAGACGCCAAGGTGGCCTTCGTTCCCGGTGAGGCATTCGGCCTGCCCGGCTACGGCCGCTTCAGCTTCGCCCTCGGTGATGAAGACCTCGCCGAAGGTATTCGGCGCATCGCTGACCTGGTTGGCTGACGCAGCTGTTGTCGCGTAGATCGCCAATGTGGCGCCCTGTATGAGGGGCTCAGTCGATGGGATCGACGTCGACGTACTTGCGGCTCAAGATGTCGACAGCGACCACGACGATGATCCCGACGACGGCCAGAACGATCGGCAGAACGACGTTGCCAGACGGCGCCGACAGCGTGGTTGTGTTGGTGCCGTTGGGCCAGGGCCAGAGCACACGCATTGAGCCGAGCATCAGGCCGATCATTGCGGCGATCACCGTGGTCCGGTAGTGCTCAAGGAGCCAGCTGAGTAGCGTGGAAAAGAGTGCGAGGCCGACGACGGCACCGACGATAAAGGCGCCGAGCGAGACGAAGTCCCGGTCGTTCACCGCCCCGAGTACTTCGGTGTACATGCCCATCATGACCAGCAAAAACGAGCCCGAGATGCCCGGCAGGATCATGGCGCAGATGGCGATTGCTCCGACCAGCAGGAAGATCAGCGGCGACCTCGTGACGACCTCGGCAGCGTTTTGGTCAACCACCGTGTCGGACTTGAGGCCGAGGAGCAGGAAGAGGCCGATTCCGACGCCGACCATGATGCCGATTGCCGTCGCATCGACTCGGTCGAGCATGCGGTAAGCAACATAGATCGTGCCGAGCACAAGCCCGAAGAAGAGGCCCGACATCGTGATTGGTTCGTCGTCGAGGAGGCGTTCGAGCACCGAGGACAACGCGGCGACGGCGACAAGAATTCCGGCGAGCAACGACAGGAGCCAGACCCACTCGATCTCGCCGAGCGTGGCCTTGAGTGCGGTGATGTCACCGGTGAGAAGCTCTTTCAGCCCGCGAGCGCCGATCCGAATGTTGTTAATGAGTCGGCCATAAATGCCGAGGACCAGCGCGACCGTGCCGCCGGAGACCCCAGGCACGATGTCGGCGGCGCCCATGGCGAAGCCACGGACGAGTTGAGCTGCGGGGGCCGGAATGTTCACGCGGTGAGACTATGGGCTCGAGCCCACAGTCTCACCAAAGAGAGTCACCACCAAAGGGAGTAGCGCGATGCGAGTCCGGTCGCCACGACGAGGATTGTGCATTCTGCGACCTGCTCGACGGCGCCCAGAATGTCGCCAGACACACCACCGAACGCCCGGCGCGCCACAGCAGCAACCATGACAGCACTGATCAGCGCCGCGACGGCGAATGGTCCGACCCACCAACCGGTCGCCAGCGCCGTAATCGCGAGCGCCCCGGCCACGCCGGTCACGGCACGGGAGCGGGTGAGTGACCGGGTGTAGTCGGCACCGAGGCCATCAGCTGATACCGGCGGAGCAAACCCCATAACACCAACAGCAGCACCGCGGCCGAGTGTGTGTGCAGCGACCAGCGCCGCGAACGCGGCGGCTGGCGCCAAAGCTGCGATGCACGCAATGCGTAACACGATGGTTCCGCACATGGCGGCAACCCCGTAGCTGCCGTGCCGCGAGTCTTTGAGAATCTCGCGGCGACGCTCGGGCGTCCACCCGCCCATCGCATCAGCGGTGTCAGCGAGACCGTCTTCGTGGAATGCCCCGGTGACCACGATGCCGAACAGCACGGCGACTGTTGCTGCCACGCCGGGTGTGGTCAGCTCCATGAGCCCCGCTACAACTCCACCGATAGCGGCGCCGATCAATGCGCCGACGACGGGGAACCAGGGGACCGCCTTGGCAAGATTCGGTGCGGAGCGCAGCCGAATCGGGATACGGGTCAAGAACTGGGCGGCGCTCAGTGAGCCCCACGGAGGGAGCCCGTTGCTCACGCGAAGAACTCGGCGAAAGTCGGCACCTCGCTGATGCCGGCGCAGGCCATTCGAATCAGCGGAACAGCCGCCATTGCGCCGGACCCTTCACCGAGCCGCATGTCGAGATCGAGCAACGGCCGCTTACCGAGGTGGTCGAGCAACTTGCGGTGGCCAGGCTCCGCGGAGCAATGGCCCACGATGCAATGGTCGAGCGAGCCGGGGTCAATCATCGCGAGCGGAAGGACCGATGCAGAAGTGACGTAGCCGTCGAGCACCACCGGGATCGACCGATGGCGAGCGGCGATAGTCGCAGCGGCAATTGCTGCGAGTTCGGCTCCTCCGACCTCGCGCAAAATCTCGATCGGGTCGGTGATTCCGGCGATTCGCCGCTGTGCCGCCTGTACAGCGCCGACCTTGCGGACGAGGCCTTCGTCGTCGACACCCGTGCCGCGGCCAACCCAGGACGCGGCGTCGCCTCCTACGAGCGACGCAGCGATCGCAGCAGACGGCGTCGTATTGCCGATGCCCATCTCGCCGAGTACCAGCAGATCGCAGTCGAGCGCATCGACGGCGTCGAACGCCTGTTGGACCACGGCATCGAATCGTTCGGGCGTCATTGCTGCTTCGACCCGAATGTCGCCGGTGGGCCGCCCGACGCCGACGTCGACAGCATGAAGCTTGGCGCCAGCGGCCCGAGCGAACGCGCTGATTGTTGCTTGGCCTGCCTCAAACGCGGCGAGCATCGCGGCGGTGACATCGGGCGGATAGGCGCTGACTCCGGCGGCGGCCACGCCATGATCCGCCGCGAAAATCACGCCGACCGGCCGCTCGATGGCAGGGCGACCGGTGCGCTGCCAGCCAGCGACCCAGGCGGCGGTCTCGTCGAGCCACGCAAGCGCGCCGCTCGGGCGCAAAATCTGCGCAGCCCGCTCGACAACGGCTTGGTGGGCCGCGCTGTCGCGCGGTGGCAGGCCGGCGAGATGGTCGTGCAGCAGGGTCATGGCGTGGAGTCTGGCGGATGGGTCATTGGAAATCGTCGAGAAGCGTCCACGGATCTTCGAGCTTGGTCGCCCGGCCGGCGATGAGGTGGAGGACCGTGTCGGCGGCGGCGGCCCACGTTTGGTTGACGAAACCGTGAACGTCGCGATAGCGACGAGCGAGGGCATTTTCGGGCACGATTCCGAGCCCCACCTCGTTAGTGATGACAACGACAGGATCACTGCGCAACCCCACACTGGCAGCATCGGTTGTCGCCTGATTGCGGATGTACTGGTCGCTCCTTCCGTCCCACATGAGGTTCGAGGTCCACAGCGTCAGGCAGTCAATGATGATGAGACCCTCAGGCACAGCGTCGAGCGCAGTTGTCAGATTGAGCTGCTCCTCGATCGTTTGCCAATTGGCGGGACGTTCATTGACGTGACGTTCGATGCGTTGACGCATGTCGTCGTCGCTGGTCGGCGCCGTGGCGATGAAGGAAACCGGACTGGAGCAGACAGCTTGGTAGCGATGCCCGATATCGACGGCAAGCGAGCTCTTACCGCTGCGAGCGCCGCCGATGAGAACGGTGAGTGACATCTGGTGCTCGCTGCCGTCCGCTAGAAGTCGATGCCGCGCATGGCACGAATGCCTTCGGTATACGCGTGCTTAATTTCTTTCATTTCCGTCACCGTGTCTGCGAGTTCGATCAGTTCCGGAGCGGCGTCGCGGCCGGTCACGATGACGTTGACGTGGCGTGGCCGGTCGGCGATCGGGCCGACGATGTCGGCGATCGGCAGCCAGCCGAATGACGCAAGGTAGGTCAGCTCATCAAAGATCACCAGCTGGTGTTCGCCGGCCTGCATCAACTCGGTGGCCTTCGCCCACCCTTGCGCGGCGTGCGCCTTGTCGTTGGTCAGGTCATCGGAATCCCAGGTGAAACCATCGCCGAACGAAAACCAGTCGACGCCGAGCTTTCGACCCATCTTCTCCTCGCCGACGTTCCAGTTCCCCGACTTGATGAACTGCACGACGGCAACGTTCCAGTCGCGCGCTATCGCACGGATCATCATGCCGAACGCTGACGACGATTTGCCCTTGCCATTGCCCGTGTTGACAATGACGAGCGAGTCGGCGCGCCGCAATCCGTCGGGGCGTGGATCGTCGGTCGGGGCCGTGTGAGGAGCGTCGTCCGTGGTCGGTTCGGTGGAAATTTCGCTCGTCATGGAATGCATAAGGTTACGGACGCCGTCGCTACAATGTCGAGTTGACGTCAAAGTGAACAACGTCGTACAACGCAGCGAAGTCTGGTGAGAATCCAGCACTGTCCCGCAACGGTGGTCTCGGAGTAACCCGAGCAAGTCCGGTCGCCTGCTCGTACGACGCGACAACAACCCTCGAGGCAAGGGAAGGTCGCATTTGGTGGTTTCGTGCCGCCGGATGAGCCCAGCTTGTCCTCCATTACCCCTCGACATCGAGGTTGGAGGAACAATGCGTTCAACAGAACGGTCCACCCGCAAGAAACTCATCGGCGTCGTCGTCGCGCTCGCCTTCGTGGCAGCTGCGTGCGGCAGCGACGATGCTGAGACCACGAGCACCGATGCGCCGTCCGAGACGGAGGCACCCGCTGATACCGACGCCCCCGCCGAGAGCGAGCCAGCAGTCAGTGAAGCTCCTGCCGACGTCGAGGAGTCCGATGTGCCCACACGCGTCGTCTCGCTCAGCCCGACGCACACCGAAATTATGTTCGCGATCGGCGCCGGCGACCTGCTCGTCGCGGTCGATCAGTTCTCGAACTTCCCGATCGAAGCACTCGACCTTCCGAACGAACTGTCCGGCTTTGAGCCGAACATTGAAGAGATCGCCGCTTTCGAGCCCGACCTCGTTGTGATCGGTGGCGACTTCAACGGCATCGGGGACCAGCTCGCTGAACTCGGTATCGCATCGTGGGACGGCCCGGCTGCTTCGACGATCGGCGACACGTACGCCCAGATCGAACAGCTCGGTGCGGTCACCGGTCGGATCGGTGAAGCAGCTGAACTCGTGAGCTCGATGCAGGCCCGCGTTGATGCTGCAATTGCGAGCGTCTCGGCTGCCGACCCGCCATTGTCGATCTACCACGAGGTCGACAACACGTTCTACAGCGCTGACTCAACCAGCTTTATCGGCGAGGTGTACGCAAGCTTCGGCCTCGAAAACATTGCCGACCGCGCCGAGGGCGACAATTTCGGATTTCCGCAGCTGAATGTCGAGTCGATCATCTCGGCCAACCCCGATGTGATCTTCGTGCCGTGTGGCAATTTCTGTACGACCACCGCCGATGAAGTTGCAGCCCGGCCGGGCTGGGACGCGATTGCTGCCGTACAGAACGGCAACATCGTCGAGGCAGACGAAGACATTGCTTCGCGCTGGGGCCCGCGCATCGTCGAGTACTACGAGGCCGTCGCCGCTGTTATTGCCAGCATTAAAGCCTCGGTCTAGTCAGTACTGACGAGACCGCCGGGTTTCGCGATGAGCGCACAGCACGATGCCCGTTGGTTCGCCGGCGGGGCCATTTTCGTGCTGTGTGCCGTCGTGCTCGGTGCCTCGATTGGGCCTGCTGGGCCTGATTGGTGGCGGGTTCCTGGCGAACTGATTAACCGCTTGCCGCTCATCGAATTCAACACCGGAGTGAGCGACGCCGATTGGGCAATCGTGTGGAAAATCCGGATGCCTCGCGTCGTGCTCGGGGGCTTGGTCGGCGGCATGTTGTCGCTTGCCGGCGCCACGTACCAGGGTGTGTTTCGCAACCCCCTCGTCGACCCCTATCTCCTTGGTGCGGCTGCAGGCGCCGGGCTGGGCGCAACGATCGCGCTGACCATTGGCAGGGGCGCCACTGCCGACTGGCCCATCGACCCGGTTCCGACGGTTGCGTTCGTGTTTGCCGTGGCGACGGTCATGGTGACCTACACGGTGGGTGCTGCGTTCAACGGCTCACGGAGTGGCGTGACCCTGGTACTCGCGGGCGTCGCCGTGGTGTCGTTCACTTCGGCAGTACAGACCTTCATCCTCCAGCGCAACGTCGAGGCGATCCGGGAGGTTTTCCGTTGGATCTTGGGCAGCCTCTCACTTGCGTCTTGGGCGGACGTTCGGCTCGTGGCGCCGTACGTCGCTATCAGCACTGTGGTTCTGCTGTTTCATCGTCGCCACCTCGACGCTTTTCGTGTCGGTGACGACGAGGCCGCAACGCTCGGCGTGTCGGTGGCTCGTACCCGGCTCATCATCGTCGTTGCAGCGACGCTCGGTACGGCTGCGGTCGTGTCGGTAAGCGGGTTGATCGGCTTTGTCGGCCTGGTCGTTCCACACGTCGTGCGCCTCGTTGCTGGCGCTGGACACCGGCGACTACTCCCGCTGTCGCTGTTGGGCGGAGCTGGCTTCTTGATCCTTGCCGACGTGCCGGGCCGCATGCTCGCGCGTCCGGCCGAAACCCCGATTGGTGTGGTCACCGCATTCATCGGTGCGCCATTCTTCCTCTACCTCTTGAGGACGAGACGGGTCGGAGGATGAGCACGATCACGTTCTCCGACGTCTCGGTCCGGTACGGCAAGAAACGTGTGGCACTCAGCGGGTTCTCCGACTCGGTCGACGCGGGCGAATGGGTCGGCCTCATCGGCCCGAACGGCGCGGGAAAGTCATCGCTGCTCCGAGCGATCGTTGGCCTTGTCGACTCGTCGGGATCGATCGAAATCGACGGCACCCCCCTTGACGAACTCAGTGATCGCGATCGAGCGAAGCACGTTGCGTACGTCGCCCAGGACCCGTTGATTCCCGACGACATGACCGCATACGAGTATGTGCTGCTGGGCCGAACGCCGTACATCAGCTATTTCGGCTCGCCGTCGCGGACCGATCGAATCGTGGCGAGCGACGTGATCGATCGGCTCCGGCTCGGTGAGTTCGCCAACCGCCTGCTCGGTGAGTTGAGTGGCGGCGAACGGCAGCGCGTCGTTCTGGCTCGGGCACTGGCGCAACAAGCCCCAGTCCTGTTACTTGACGAGCCGACGTCGGCACTCGACATCGGTCATCAGCAGCAGGCGCTCGAACTGGTGACCGAACTGCGACGCTCGGAACAGCTGACGATTATCAGTGCTTTGCACGATCTGACACTGGCAGGCACGTACACCGACCGCTTGGTCATGCTTCACCACGGTGATGTCGTCGTAGCCGGCGACGCTGCCGATGTGCTCACGGCCGACCGTCTTGGCGAGATCTACAACGTGTGTGTCACGGTCGACGTCGACATTGATGAGTTGGGCAATCGGCAGGTTGTTGTTGTCCCGCGCCGTGGTTTCCCAGCGCCATGACTGCCCTTCGTCCGCTGATGGTGCTCGGCTGCACTTCCGATGCGGGCAAGTCGTTGCTGGTCACAGCGTTGTGTGCCTGGTTCCGACGTGAAGGCGTTCGTGTTGCTCCGTTCAAGGCGCAGAACATGTCAAACAACGCCCGTGTGGTGGTCACGCCGCACGGCCATGGCGAGATCGGGGTCGCGCAGTGGTTGCAGGCCAAAGCCGCTGGTCTCGAGCCCGACGTCCGCATGAACCCAGTGCTACTCAAACCGGAGGCCGACACGCAAAGTCAGGTTGTCGTGCGCGGCGTCGTCGATCATAAGTTGACGGCAACGCCCTGGCAGGACCGTCACGATGCGCTGTGGACACCAATGGCCGAAGGGTTGAACGAACTCGCCGCCGAGTTTGACCTTGTGGTGATCGAGGGGGCTGGCAGCCCGGCCGAGATCAATCTGGTCGATCAGGTCAACAACCGGATGATCGAACACGCCGATGCAGCAGCGCTGCTGGTCAGTGACATCGATCGTGGCGGATCGTTTGCGCACCTTTACGGCACCTGGGCCCTCGTTCCTGAGGCAACGCGCGAGCGGCTTGGCGGATTCGTCCTGAACAAGTTCCGAGGCGACCCGACGCTGCTTGCGCCAGGCCCGGCGCGGTTGACCGAAATGACGGGCATGGCTGCAGCAGGGGTCCTGCCGATGTTGCGCCATCGGCTCCCGCGCGAAGAAGGAGCGGTCGAGCACGGCGATGCACCGGCGGGTGCACCATCGGTGGTGATTCCAAGGCTGCCGTTCGGATCGAACCTCGATGAGTTCCACATGCTGAGCCATGCTGCCAGCATTCGCTGGGCGACGGACGCGGCATCGTTTGAGCGGGCCGACATCGTGGTTCTGCCGGGCTCCAAACACGTCGTTGCCGACGTTGCATGGATGCGTGAGCGCGGCCTTGATGTTGCTGTCGCGCGTGCTGCTGCAGCGGGGAAACCGGTGATCGGTGTGTGTGGTGGGGCGATGATGCTGGGAATGTCACTCGATGATGCGAATGGTGTTGAAGGTTTCGCCCGCGGGTCGACTGAAATGCTCGGGCTACTGCCCCTCAGGACGACTATGGCTGATGACAAACTGACCGTCCGGTCGAGCGTCGACTGGCAAGGCGAACAGCACGCCGGTTACGAGATTCGGTATGGCCAGTTGGCTGGAGGCGACGATCTGGTGATCGCACGAAGCGAACTCGGCCCGGTCGGCTGGCGCCGCGACAATGTCGTTGCGACCACGGTCCACGGCCTGTTTGAAGACCCCGCATTTGTCGAACGCTTGCTCGGTATCCGGATCAGCCCGGTGCTCGACGACACGTTCGTTCAACTTGCCGACGCCGTCGAGGAGCATCTCGATACAGGTCTCCTCCGCCACCTCACCTCGAGGTGAGGTGGCGGGTTCACCAGAAGCGGAGGTCGATGTCCCACTTGTCGGTGATGGTGTCTCCATCGACGACCCACATCTGCTGGTGCTTCGCAACGGTTGGATCGACATGTGCGGGGAGCAACCTCGTGCGGTCGCCGACCTTCCAGTCGGCCAGATCGGTGGGTGACAGCGTCGTGTGCTCGTCCGAGCAAAAGAGCACCTTGCCGCCAGACCACGAAGGGTTGCCGTGGTCCATGCCGAGTGATTTGAGGCCGCAGTCGACGACGATCCAGCCCTTTGGGCTCACGGAGATCACGGTGGCGAGCACGCTCAGGGCGCACTCGAAGGGGAGGTCGAGTTCGAGGTACTGGGTGTCCATCAGGCAATAGCTACCGGCCTGAATTTCAGTGCACCACGTGTTGGAATCAAACGTGCCGGTGCCACCACCGGACACGATCGGACCTCCGACGCGGTCGGCAGCTTCGAGCAGGAGCGACGTTGCTGCTCCGACCTTGTCGACACGTTCGCTGCGGTCGTGGACCATCATCAGATGGCCCTCGTAGCCCATCACGCCGCGGACATCGAGGCCAGCTCGGCGTGCCTTGTCGGCGAGCCGCGGTGCATCGTCGACCGAACAGCCGCAGCGGGGAAGGCCGATTTCAACGTCGATGAGCACGCTTCGAATACCGCCCGAGATGGCCGCGTCGAGGGTGGCGTCCGAGTCGACCGCAACGGTGATGTTGGCGTCGCCGGCCAACGCCCCGAGGCGGGCGACGTCGAGCGATTCGTTGGCAAGGAGAAGGTCATCGCCGAGGCCTGCTCGGGCCATGCCCTCGATTTCGAGCGGAGTCGCGGCGCAGAAACCGGTGTGCCCGCCATTTGCGAGACGGCGTGCCATTGCGGTCGACTTGAACGCTTTGACGTGAGGGCGGAGCTTGTTGCCGGGCAGGACGGCATCCATCGCGGCGCAGTTCGCTTCGAAGATCGATGACTCGACGACGAGGCACGGTGTCCGCAGTTCGTCGGTGGTGGTCGGATCCAGTTTGCTGGGCACCCGCCCAAAATATCAGGTCAGTGCAGGTTGTCGAGAAAGGACTTGAGCTGTTGCCGTTGGATTCGGCGATGCGTCGGCGACGGGTTGAGAACGGCCTGCATGCTCAATCCGTCCATCAGCGTGAGGAACTCGTCGGCGATCACCTTGGCCGAACGGCCGGACTCGATTTCCCCGGCACTCTGCGCCTGTTTCGCGTAGCGCATCAAGACCTTCGTGAGCTGGCGACGTTGATCGTGATACCAGACTGCAAGCTTGGGGGATCCAACCGATGCAGCCACAAACGACAACTCAGCCTGGGCTTCGCCCAGCCTTGCGTCGTCGAGCGGGAGGAGTTCGAGCATGAGCTCGCTGAGTGCATCCAGCCCCGAGAGGCCGGCGAGGCGCGCGTCTAATCGCATGCGGATTCGTTCGTAAAACCGCTCGAGGAGTTGGCGGACGAGGTCATCCTTGTTGTCGAAGTAGTGCGACAGTGCGCCCTTGGCTTCCCCCGCAGCTTCGGTGACTCGGCGGGTGGTCAGCCCGTCGAGGCCGTGCTCCAGCAGTACTCGACCCGCTGCATCGAGGAGCTGTCCTCGACGCTCGACATGATCGACGATTTTGGGCACTCGCCCAACGTAGCGTCTGTCAGACCTTCTCCATGCGAGTCAGTGGGCCCGCGGGGAAACGGATCGTGATCCCATCGCCTGGCGAAACGGTGCCACCAGCGATGACGACGCCCATCACGCCGATGCGTCCGATTTTTGGTCCTTCAGGGTTGTCCGGATCGTCGATGAACATCATCTTCATCACGCCGTCGCCGACGGACTTGATTTGTGGGCACGGGTTGCGGAGGCCGGTGAGCGCAACCAGGGCCGTGTCGCCGATGCGCAGCATCGAGCCGACAGGCAGTCGAATCAGGTCGATCCCTGTCGTCGTGACGTTCTCACCGAGTTGGCCGGCAACGACGTTGTAGCCCGCATTGTTGACTTCGTCGACGAGCTCACTCATGACCATGTGGACCTGGCGCAGGTTCGGCTGGTCGGGGTTCGCGGCCACGCGTGAGCGGTGCTGGACCTTGGCGCCTTGGTGGGCGTCGCCGTTGACGCCCAACCCGGCAACCAACTCGATCGACTCGCAGGTGGCCTTGGAGAACGTGTGCGCTTCGCTGCGGTGGACCGCAGCCACCGTTCCAATCAGGTCCGGATCCATGTTGCAAGGGTAGGCCAAGGGTCGAAGGCCTACCCTTGCAACATGAGCGATTCCTACCCAGATTTTCCTGGCGTCGACGCGTACGACACCGTGCGTTCACCCGAGGCTGAGCGTGCCCACCGCAAAGAGATGTGTGCCCTCGGATATCGCATTTTTGGTGCACAACGTTGGGGGCAACTCGGCGACGGTCACGTCTCAGCGCGCGATCCGATTCTGACCGATCACTTCTGGCTGCTCGACTGGGGCATCGCGTTCAGTGCGGCCACGCCGGAACGGCTGGTCCTCGTTGGACCCGGTGGTGATGTTGTCGATGCCGAGGGCAACCCGACCGGCGCTGTCAACACGGCGGGCTACAACATTCACGCACCGCTGCTCGAAGCGCGCCCCGATGTGGTGAGTGCATGTCACACGCACACGCAGTTCGGTACGCCGTGGTCGGCGAACGTCGAACCGTTTCGTGCGTTGAGCCAGGAATCGACTGCGTTCGTTTTCGATCAGGCGCTGTTCGACGACGAAGAAGTCGAGGTCCTCTCCACCGACGGGGGCAAGCGGATCGCGGCATCGCTGGGTGACGCGAAACTGTGCATCCTGCGCAATCACGGTCTCCTCACGGTTGGGCGCACTGTTGAAGAGGCGGTCGGCTGGTTCGTGATGGCTGAACGCGTGGCCGAAGTACACGTCAAGGCGCCGAACGGCAAGGCAATCAGCGACTCGGCCGCCGCAATTGCTGCTGACACGATGGCGGGCGGGCTCACTGGCTGGCGCGTGTTCCAATGGCTCCGGCGGAGCCTGCTCGACAACTGACCGAGCGCAGCGTTTGCCCGCTGCCAACGAGCCGCCTCATCGGGCGGAGACCAACGCAGACGGCGAACGGTTGCTGTGCGTCAGGAGCCCCGTGGTGGGTTAGTAATCGATGGCGGCGAACTCGCGAAGCTTCGAGACACGGTGGCGGGCGTCGATCATGCGGACCGTTCCGCTGCGCGAACGCATCACGAGGCTCTGGGTGCGTGCGCCCTGTTTATCGAACCGCACGCCCCGAAGCAGCGCCCCATCGGTGAGGCCGGTCGCTGCAAAGAAGCAGTTGTCGCTGGTGATCAGATCGTCTTGCATCAGAATGCGACCGAGGTCGAACCCGGCGTCGGTCATAGCGGTCATCTCGGCGTCGCTTTGCGGCGAGAACTGGCACTGGATCTCACCGTCCATCGCCTTCATGGCAGCAGCGGAGATGACGGCCTCGGGCGTGCCGCCGATCCCCATCAAGACGTCGACGCCGGCATCGGGCCAGCAGGTCGCCACTGCGCCGTAGACGTCGCCGTCGGTGATGAGGCGAATACGGCAGCCGCTGGCGCGGACCTCGGCGATCAGCTCGGCGTGGCGCGGCCGGTCGAGGATCA
>JBLIKS010000014.1:0-20696 GCA_047635555.1 Candidatus Azotimanducaceae bacterium | reverse complement strand
TACCGTGGAGATCGTGGACACCAGCGCGAATCCCCTTCGGCCCACTATTGACATCGACATCTTCTCCGATGTCGTCTGTCCGTGGTGTTACATCGGTAAGCGCCGGTTCGAGAACGGCCTCGGCCAGATCGACGAAGACCTCGGCGTCGACTTCAACGTCCGCTACCACGCATACCAGCTCGACCCAGATGCTGCCCCGGGTGTTGCTACCCCCGTCGCCGAGGGATACGCCAAAAAATTTGGCGGTCCCGAGAAGGCCGCAGAGATTCTGGCGCATGTCACGACCACCGCTGCCGAAGACGGGATCGAGTTCAACATGGACAAGGCACTTCGGGCCAACACGCTGCTCGCCCACCGACTCATCTGGCTGGCCGGCCTTCCCAGCTCGCCTGTCGCTCAAGCCGTAATGAAGGAACGTCTAATGCAGGCGTACTTCACCGACGGCCAGCACATCGGCAGCCCTGATGTTCTTGCTGAATGCGCCATCGAATTGGGCTTCGTTCGCGCCGACGTCGAGTCGTTCCTTCATTCCGATCAAGGGGTTTCCGAAGTCCAAGCTGAAATCGAAGACGCTCGGGTCAACGGCATCACAGCGGTGCCGACCTATGTGTTCAACCGTGAGTGGGCAGTACCGGGTGCTCAAGACGCCGACACCTTCGAAAAGGTGCTGCGCAAGATCGCGGCCAACACGCTGAAGCCCGCCGACGACTGACCGTGCTGCTCGCGCACGGATTCACGCAGACCGCGCAGAGTTGGTCACTCGTACAGCAGCTGATCCGCGCCCGTGGCTTCGACGACAGCAAGGCAATCGACCTCCCTGGCCACGGATCAGCCAGCGACGTTCGCGCCGACCTGTGGGGCTCCGCTGATCACCTGGTTGCCGCAGGAGGTCGCACCACCTACATCGGTTACTCGATGGGTGGGCGGGTCAGCCTGCACGCCGCCCTCGCCCACCCGGACGTGGTTGAGCGACTGGTCTTGATTGGAGCGACCGCGGGGATCGACAACGCCGACGACCGCGCCCAGCGTCGGACCGACGACGAACTCCTCGCCGACCGAATAGAGACAATCGGGGTCGAGGCGTTCATCGACGAATGGCTCCAGAACCCGTTGTTCGCTGGCCTGACGCCCAACCAGGCACGGCGCGAGGATCGGCTGCGCAACACCGCCGACGGCCTGGCTTCCAGCCTGCGCCTTGCTGGCACCGGGACGCAGGCGCCCATGTGGGATCGCCTGATTGAAATCAATTGCCCAGTGTTGCTGCTGGTCGGTCAACACGACCAGAAGTTCCGTGCAATCGCTGAACGAATGGCCACGGCGCTGCCGAACGCCGAACTTCGAGCGATCGACGACGCCGGCCACAGCGTCCATCTTGAGCAGCCAGAACGCACCGTGGACGCACTCGTCGACTGGTTGACACCGAAATAGTTCGTCTGCACCCATATTCGACCTGCACTGTCACATCGAGGTCTGACCTCGATGTGACAGTGCAGGTCGATGAGTTGGGCTGGTTAGCCGCCGAGTGCGAGGCCGAGGGTCACCGCGACACCGAAGCCGAGTTGCAGCTTGCCGGTTGCGCCGAGGATACCGATCAGCGCCTTGCCGTTCGCACCGCCGAGCACTGCACGTGTCGGTGCAATCGCCAGCGGCGCCGAAACGAGCCCGATCAGCGCCAACGGCCGATCCGTTGCTGCGGCAATCGCGACGAGCACGAAGGCTCCTGCGATTAACACGACGTAGAACCACCGAGTGCGCTGGTCGCCAAGCCGAACGGCCAGCGTCTTCTTGCCGACTTCACGGTCGGTCGGGATGTCACGCAGATTGTTGATGACAAGTAATGCACAGGCCAGCGAGCCAGCAGCGCACCCAACGATGACGGAAAGTCCGGTGACCTCGCCGACTGCGGCGTACGTGGACCCTGCAGTGGCGACCAGGCCAAAGAACACGAACACAAAGACTTCGCCGAGGCCGAGGTAGCCGTACGGCTTCGGGCCGCCGGTGTAGAACCAGCCGGCAGCAATGGCGGCCGCGCCGACTGCGATCAGCCACAGTGACGTGTCGAGCGCAATTGCGGCGCCTGCGACAGCGGCGACGCCGAAGGATCCGAAGGCCGCGAGTTTGACCGACTTCGCTGGTGCGAGGCCGCTGGCAACGAGCCTGACCGGGCCGACACGAACGTCATCGGTGCCACGCACGCCGTCGCTGTAGTCGTTGGCATAGTTGACCCCGACCTGCAGCATCAAGCTGACGACGAGGCAGGCTGCGACGCGCCACCAAGCGATTGGCCCGACACCCACGGCGGCGGCAGCGCCGATCGCAACGGGGACGACAGCAGCGGGCAAGGTGCGCGGGCGGGCCCCGACGATCCAACGATTCATGAGGTCTCCATCATGTCAGGTGACATGATGGAGACCTCATGAGTGAACTGTGGCAAATGTCGGCGCTCGAACTCGCCGAGCAGATCCGTACGAAGCAGGCGTCGAGTCGGGAAATACTCGCGGCCCACCTCGCACGCGTCGACGAGGTCAACCCACATTTGAACGCAGTGGTGCGGCGCTTGGACGACGAAGCGTTTGCTGCCGCCGACGCCGCCGACGCAGCGGTCGCCGCTGACGCCGTATTAGGTCGACTGCACGGTGTGCCTTGCACAATCAAAGAGAACATCGACGTGGCCGGCACCCCGACCACACAGGGTGTCGTCGCGCTGGCCGATGCGATTGCGTCAATCGACGCGCCGACAACCGCCCGGATGCGCGCTGCCGGTGCCATTCCGTTTGCTCGAACCAACCTCCCCGACTTCGGGCTCCGCGTGCACACCGACTCCCAACTCCACGGGCTGACCCGTAACCCCTGGAACCCGAATGTCACGGCTGGAGGGTCGAGCGGTGGTGAAGCCTCCGCCATTTCATCTGGAATGAGTCCCATCGGACTGGGTAACGACATCGGCGGCTCACTCCGAAACCCTGCACACTGCTGTGGCATCGCCTCTTTGAAGCCAACCGTCGGTGTGATCCCGATGGCCACGGTCGTTCCTCCGCTCGAGATGCCAATCTCCTCGCAGTTGATGGTCGTAGAAGGGCCAATGGCGCGCACCATTGCTGACGTCCGCGCCGGCCTCGAGATCCTCGCCGGCCAGCACCCACGAGATCCGCGCAGTGTCTCCGCTGTCCTCGATGACGCCGCACCTGGCGAGCGAATGAAGATCGCCATGCTCCCTGAGCCACCTGGAGGCCGTACCGACCCAGGCATTGCCAACGCCATTCGGACGGTCGGCGATCTGCTCAGCAACGCCGGGCACGACATCGTCGAGGTTGTGCCTCCCGATTACGAAACGGTGATCGCCCTGTGGGGGCAAATGCTGATCGCCGATGTTCGTCAGCAACAAGAACTCCTTTCCCTCGTCATGGGCGAGGGCGGCCAGAAGGTGCTCGCCAACCTTGAGCGCGAACTCGAACCCACCGACTTGGCCGGTGTTCTTGCAAGTCATCTCGAGCGGTACCGCGTGATGCAAACGTGGTCCGCGTTCTTTACTGAGTACCCAATCCTGATCGGCCCCACCTGGGCCTTGCCAGCATTCGAGCACGACGCCGACCTCGACCCGGCTCAGAGCGAGCAGATGACCGACACGATCCGCCCGGTGGTCATCGCCAACCTGCTTGGCACGCCAGCGGCGATCACCCCCGCTGGCGTCGTTGACGGCCTCCCGGTGGGCGTCCAGGTGATGGGCGACCGCTTCAGCGATCTGCGTTGCCTCACGGTGGCCGGCGAGATCGAGTCGCTGGTCGGCACCTTCACGCCGATCGATCCGATCACCGGCTGACGTGGCTGGCCGTCTCGTTGCCCTCGATCTTCCCGGCGGGCCTGACTTCATCGCGGAACTGCAACGCATCTGGGCGAACGGCGATGCAGCATTCCCGGTCGACCAACGGTTCCCTGAGTCGGCCAAACAGCAGGTCTGCGCAGCGATGCGCGTCAACGACAATATCGAGCCCGGCGACGCGCTCGTCATTGCAACCAGCGGGTCGAGCGGGTCGCCCAAAGGCGTGATCCTCACGCATGATGCTGTGGCTGCATCAGCAGAAGCAACGAGCATCCGTCTCGGAGTCGGTGCAGGCGATCACTGGCTGGCCTGTTTGCCGCTCTCGCACGTTGGCGGCCTGTCAGTGGTCACTCGCGCCCTGCACGCCGGCACGGCTCTCACCGTGCTCCCCGTCTTCGATGCTGCGGCGGTCGACGCCTCCGACGCAAACTTGATCTCGCTCGTCGCGACAACGCTCGGCCGCATCGACTGCACGAAGTTTCGGACCATCGTCCTCGGCGGGGCCCGGCCACCTGCGAACCGCCCTGGGAATGCTGTCACGACCTACGGCCTGACCGAAACCGGGTCGGGAGTCGTTTACGACGGCGTTCCACTCGATGGCGTCGAGGTCGACATCGGCGACGATCACGAGATTGCGCTGCGCGGCCCGATGCTCACACGCGGCTACCGCAATGGCCAGTCAGCCGTGACCAACGACGGATGGCTCATGACCGGCGATCTCGGTCGCTGGACCACCGGCGGCCACCTGCACGTCGACGGCCGCAAGGGCGATCTGATCATCAGCGGCGGCGAGAACATTTGGCCCGAAGCTGTTGAGTTGCTTGTCGCTACACACCCCGACATCGCTGATGTACTGGCCCGCGGTGTTGACGACACCGAATGGGGCCAGATCGTCGAAGTTGTCGTCGTTCCCGTCGCCGGGCGAACCCCTGACCTGGAATCGATCCGGTCGCACGTGAAGCAGACAGCGCCGAGCTACCTCGCACCGAAACGACTCACGCTGGTCGAGTCGCTCCCGCGCACCGCCCTCGGCAAGCTGCGCAGAATCGTCTGAACGTCAGACTCCGGAGCTTGCGACCCCTGCACCGCCGTCGATGACATAGGTCTCGCCGGTGATCCAGCTGGCCATGTCGCTCGCCAGGAAGACCGCGAGGTTCGCAATGTCTTGTGGATCGCCGAGCCGTTCGAGCGGCAAACGGGCAGCCAGGCTGTCACCGAAATTATCGACGAGGTAGGCAGCGAAGTCGGTCTGGACAAGCCCGGGTGCAATACCGACGACGCGGTTCGGACCAATCTCGCTGGCGAGCTGGCGGGTCAGGTGGATGACCGCTGCCTTGGTCAGGTTGTAGACCCCAAGTCCGCCTTCGGCACGGAGTCCGCCGACCGACGCGATGTTGATGACGACACCCGGCTTGTCTTTGAGCGCATGTTCGTATGCGGCCTGGGTCCAGAAGATCGGAGCATCGAGGTTCACCTGGAACGTCTTGTCGTAGCGCCCCTTGTCGACGTCCATCATCGGCCCGTAGTACGGGTTCGTCGCAGCGTTGTTGACAAGGATGTCGAGCCCGCCGAAACGTTCGATCGTCGCGAGGACGGCGCGCTGACCAGCGTCGTCGTCGCCAGCGTTGGCGGCAAACACATCGACGTCGCCGGTCATCTCGGCAGCAGCTGCCTCGAGGGCATCCTGCTTGCGACTGTTCAACATGACCTTCGCACCAGCAGCAGCCATCGACGCGGCGATTGCCTTACCAATACCGCGTGAGGCTCCGGTAACGAGAGCGACTTTTCCATCCAGGGAGATCTCCATGGATGGCGAACCTACTCTGCGGCGTCGCCTGGATCATCATGGTCGAGCTGATCATGATGCAGTTGCCGGAACGCAGCCGGCGCAGGTCCACCCCAATGATGCTCGATGAGAAGTGCCAACTCGCGGGAGCGCATCGTCGCTGCTTCAACAGGCTCGCCATGGTCGTGCCCCAAGATGTGCAACACGCCGTGGACGACAAGCAGCGCAATTTCGTCTTCATAGGTCCCGGCATGTTCAGCGAACTGCACACCGGCGACTGCCGGTGAGAGCACGACATCGCCGAGCAGGGCCGGAATAACCTCGCCGTCGGGAGTGATCATCGGCTCGTCGTCGAGCGGGAACGAGAGCACGTCGGTCGGACCAGTTTTGCCCATGTGTTCGGCATTGAGCTCAGCGATGTCGTCGAGGTCGATGAACGTGAGCGTGAGTTCGCCACTCGCGCCTTCGGTCAGCAGTGTTGCGTGAGCCAGCCGCTGCCACCGCTCGACGTCGACGTTGCAGCCAGGCGAATCGTCAGCCGACCGCTCATCTGCGGCAACGACCGTGATGTCGTCAGCCCTCGGCACGCTGTACTTCACGCTGTACTTCACGCTGGGCTTCACGCTGGGCTTCACGTTTGGCTTCGGCTGCTTCGTCACGCCGTTCGTAGGCCTGCACGATGTCGGCAACGATCTTGTGGCGCACGACATCAGCACTACCGAGCTTGACAAAGGCCAAGTTGTCAATCCCCTCCAGGGTCTCTTCCAGCGAGAGAAGGCCACTCTTGTTGCCAGCTATATCCACTTGGGTCGTATCGCCCGTGACGACGACACGCGAACCGAATCCAATACGCGTCAGAAACATTTTCATCTGCTCAGGCGTCGTGTTCTGCGCCTCGTCGAGAATGATGAAGCTGTTGTTCAAAGTCCGCCCGCGCATGAAGGCGAGCGGCGCGACTTCGATCACCTGCTTCTCGATCAAACGCTGCACACCCTCCATGTCCAGCATGTCGTAGAGAGCGTCATAGAGCGGCCGCAGGTACGGGTCGATCTTTGCCATTAAATCGCCCGGCAGGAAGCCGAGTCGTTCGCCAGCCTCGACCGCTGGGCGGGTCAAGATGATGCGTTCGACCTCTTTTGCCTGAAGTGCTCGCACCGCCATCGCTACAGCCAGCCACGATTTACCCGTACCTGCCGGGCCGATGCCGAACGTGATGACGTTTTTCGCGATGGCGTCGACATACCGCTTCTGACCGGCCGTTTTCGGCTTGACCTGCCGTCCTTTGGCGTTCCGGAGTACCTGATGCGTCAAAATTTCGCTGGGGCGCTCATTGGACTTCACCATCGTGAAGACCCGGTCGAGCGTGTTGTCGTCGAGCTGCTGACCGTTCTGGATCAAAGTGACGAGCTCTTCGAACAGACGCGACACGTTCGTGACGTGAGCTGTCTCCTCGCCGGACACGCGGACTTCGTTTCCACGAACACGGATGGCAACGGTGGGAAATGCTTGCTCGACGCGCCGCAGAAACTGGTCACGCGGGCCGACGAGCGCTGTCATGACGTGTTCGCCCGGCACGACAACCGTGACGTGAGAATCTGAGGACGGCCGCGCTGGAGGTCCTTGGGTCATCTGGAGACGCGTCCGCCAACGGTCGCGGCCAAAACAGTTTCGGGAGCGAAGTCGGGCGCGTGGTCGCGAGTGACTCCAAAAGATTCCAGGTGCACTGGCCCACACAAGCGGGTGGGGCGCATGATCGATTCTGCTGCGCCTCCTCGTTCGTCCGCCTGATTCGACTCGGGCACGTAGACCCGGGCGCGCTCGTCGTGCTCTTGCGCCAGACCTTGCCGCTCAAGATGGAACAACGCTTCGGACGCTTGATGGTCGGATGCCGCAATTGGACGGCAGGAGACTTCGTACAGCGGCCAGAACGAATCCAGTACAGTCCGATCCGTGAGGTTCGAATGCTTCGTGATGTACATCTTCGGCCCCTTTTCGACTCGCTTCTTGACTGACGTGTGAGGTCTATTGTGCTTTCTACTGGTCTGCCAAGAAATTCCTACGGTTTTTCCATTTATTGACCGATACAGGAATCTGGATCTGTTGATCGGGCCGCAAACGAACGGCGGGATTTGGAATAACGCAGAGGGTACTGGAACGGGTTGCGTCGGCGTACGTCGCCGCAGGTCTTTCAGCTGACCTTGCTTTTCGCTTTCTGCATCCGACGGAGCGTGCTGGCCTGGCCCTATCTCGACATGAACGGCGGATCCAATATAAATGTCGTCCTGCAAGGTGGCTTTTCGTCCTCGCAGTGGTCGCGAACGTCGGCAGCGATGCGCTCGACTCGAATTTCCTGATTCAGGCCAGTTCGACTCGGACTGCTCCCATCGCTTCGACATCAGCGTCGTCGTGCGTGGCGAAAACACAGCGTGATCCCGACGCAACGAGGTGCTGCACGAGGCGCGTTCGCATCGAACGCCGAGCTGCCACATCAATCGCGACGAACGGCTCGTCGAGCAGCAGCAGATCAGGAAGAGCGGCAATTGCTCGCGCCAGACCCGCACGCTGGCGTTGGCCCCCGGACACTTCGTGCGGGCGGCGACGTGCAAGCTCACCGATTTCGAACTCGGCCAGCAGCGCTTCAGCGCGTTGACGAGACTCGACGCGGCCAACTCCGCTGAACCGTAGCGACGAGGCGACGTTGTCGCGGAGCGACATGGCAGGGAACAGCGAGGTGCGTTGCGGAAGATAGCCAACACTCTCTGGCAGGAGCCCGAGGCGTACGACTGAGCTCGCTGGTTCGAGCCCAGCCAGACAGCGCAGCAGAGTCGACTTCCCGACTCCGTTCGGGCCCGTGAGCGCAACGATCGGCGCGTCCGGCAGCACGACGTCGAGGGTCAGATCACCGCGATCGAAGCGGACGCGGGTTGTCATGTCGTGGCATCCGATCGGAAGACACCGAACCAACGATCGCGTAGACCGACGAGGACTGCGACCGCGACGACCACCAGCACAGCGCTCAGCACCACTGCATCGGCCGGATCACGTTCAAGGAGGTCGTACACCGCAAGCGGCAGTGTTTGCGTGCGACCCTCCAGGCTGCCGGCAAAGGTGACAGTGGCGCCAAACTCGCCGAGCGCCCTCGCCCATGCCAGCACGGCGCCAGCCAGTACTGCTGGTCCGACCGACGGCAGCGTTACCGAGACGAATGCCCGGAACGGGCTTGCGCCATGGACGATCGCGACGTCGGCGTACTCCACATCGAGTTGACGGAGTGCTGCCTCGACCGATAACACAAAGAACGGAAGGGCAACGAAGGTCTGCGCCAGCACAACACCCGCGGTCGTGAACGGCAACTGCACCCCGACATCAGCCAGCCATTGACCGACGATGCCCTGACGACCGAACGCGAGCAGCAACGCCACGCCACCGACGACAGGCGGCAGCACGATTGGAAGCAGACACAGCGCCCGCACGACCCGCGTCGTGGGCCCTGTGCCCGACGCAAGCGCCCACGCGAGAGGCAGACCGAAAACGACGCAGAGGGCGGTAGCGATCAACGAGGTGACGAGCGACAGTACGAGGGCCGATGTGGCTGCATCACTGCTCAACGCTGCGCCAAGATTGCTCCAGGGGAGACGCCACATCAGGGCACAGAGCGGCACGCCCAAAAGCAGCGCCGGGACAGCCGCCATCGCAAAGACCCACGCCGGTGGTCGACGATTCACGGTGATCCGAACCCTGCCGTGGCCAAAACTGCCATGGCAGCGGGCTCGGTCAGCACCTCGAGGACTCGCACTGCGTCCTCGCGTCCAACGACCGCTGCAGCGCGACTGGTCACCTGCACGTTGTCGGCTTGGGCAATCGCCACGGAGCGCAGTCCGGGAGACGCCAAGGCGTCGGTTCGGTAGACGATTGCGGCGTCGGCTTCACCCAATCGCACCTTGGTCAGCGTTGCCCTGACGTTCGGTTCTCGACTTGCTGCGTCAACGTCGAGGCCGATTCCTTCGAGCAGGGCATCAGTTGCAGCCCCGCAAGGTGCTGAAGATGCGCACAGCACGACGAGCACGTCACTCGAACTGAGGTCTGTGACACTCTCGATGCCTCGACCTACCGCAGTGTCGGCAGCGACGATGACCAATTCGTTCGTTGCAATCGACACGACCGAATCAACGAGACCCGCATCGCTGATCCGTTGCATCGTCGCACCGTCAGCTGTGATGACCACCGATGCCGGGGCACCCTGGCGGATCTGTTCCAAGAACGATCCTGACGATCCGAACGAGAACTCGACATCGACCCCAAGTTCTTCTTCGAGTAGCGCTTCGAGCGGCTCGGCAACATCGGTGTACGACGACGCGGCCAGAATGTCAACCGTTGAGCGGTCCGCTCCAGCGCACCCAACTCCGATGAATATCCCAGCCACCAGTCCAGCCGCTCGTCTCGACGCCAGTATGGATGCGCTGGAGGACCACCTGCTCACGGAGCCACTGTACTGACCAGCGGGTCGGGCCACCGTTCCTGGCCGATACGTTGCAGCGATGGCAGCTCGACCACCAGTTCGCAGCGCAGGAATTCTGCTGTATCGATCTGCTGTTGATACTGCAGGCGATGTCCATGACGCCATCGAAGTCCTGATCGGTCACATGGGCGGGCCGTTCTGGTCAGCGAAAGAACAAGCAGCGTGGACGATCCCGAAGGGCCTCATCGACGTCGCCGACATCGATGACTACACGGCGGCGCTCCGCGAGTTTCACGAGGAGACGGGTCACGTGGTCCCGACATCCGATCTCATCGATCTGGGCGTCTTTGCCCAGTCGCGAGCAAAAGAAATCCACATCTGGGCTGGCCGCGGTGATCTCGATCCGGCATGGTGCACGAGCAACACCTTCGAGATGGAATGGCCGCCCAAGTCCGGTCAAACCCAGAGGTTTCCCGAGCTCGACCGCTTCGAGTGGTGCTCGTTAGACGTGGCAGAGGAACGATTGGTGGCCGGGCAACGGCAGGTGATCCACGCGCTCAAAACGTTCGGATGCACTGACACAGCGTGAGAATTTGACAGACTAGCGAAGTGATGTCACGAGCTGTCCCTTTCGCCATCGTCGGTTCACTGCTTTTCGTCGCATGTAGCGGTGGGAGCAATGACGGCACGTCGACAACTTCGACGGCCGTTCCGGCGATCCAATCGCCGGTGGCCACAGAGGCTCCGACCGTCACCGACGCACCCGTGACTACCACCACCGTTCCGTTGGTTTTCGATGGCGCCACCGTGGTTGTGGCAAACGGCAACATCGTCGGTGGTTCCGCCGGCAGGATGACCGATGCCCTCGCTCTCGCCGGCTTCACCACCGCAGACGCAGTCAACGGCTCCGAGAAGGTCGAAGAGTCGATCGTCTATTACACGGCCGCCGCCGGAGCACAAGACGTTGCCAAGACGCTCGCCCTGACGCTCGGCGGCATCGGCGTCGAAGCACTCCCTGACGCAGTGCCGACCGAAGATGGCACGTTGGCCGGCGGTCAGGTCCTGCTCCTGCTCGGCAACAACGAGGCCGACCAGCCACTCGCCGACCTGGCCAGCGGATCAGCTGATAGCGCCTCTGCCGCCACAGGAGACTTCGCCAATAGCGGCTCGTCAATCGTCGTCGCCAACGCCAACACCATCAGCGGCTCTGCCGGCCGGATGAGTAGCGTGCTCGCAGCCGCAGGGTTCACGGTTGGGACCCCGGCGAACAGCACTGCGCGCGCGAGCGAATCAGTGGTGTATTACGCAAGCGATGCAGTTCGGGCCGATGCAGAAGTACTCGCCGCGGCACTCGGTGGCTTAACCGTCCTGGCATTGCCGGACGACATTCCGACGACTTCTGGGTCACTCGACGGCGACATCCTCCTGGTGCTCGGAACACAGGAAGCCGACAAGACGCTGGCTCAATTCGCCAGCTGAGGTCGCCCCGACATCGGCGTGCTGGCCCCAAATTTGCGAGACTCCGGAGATGCAGATTTCCCCAGTTGCTGACCACGTCGGAGCGCTCGTCGAAGACGTCGATATCACCCAGCTCACCGACAGCGAGACCAGAATGTTGGTCGACGCCTGGGGTGAACACGGCGCACTCTTCTTTCGAGGCCAGACGCTCGACGAACAGCAGCACATCGAGTTCGCCGAACGCTTCTCGTCAATCGACATTAACAAGTTCTTCACCCCCGTCGAGGGGCACCCGCAGATCGCCCAGGTACTGAAGGAACCCGATCACACCGTCAACGTGGGTGGTGGCTGGCACACCGACCACAGCTACGACCAGGTTCCGGCCAAGGGATCGATCCTCGTGGCACGCGACCTGCCGCCAACGGGTGGCGACACACGCTTCCTGAGCGTCGGTGCCGCCTACGACGCGCTCTCTGACGGACTCAAGACCACACTCGCCGGCCTCCACGCGCATCACAGCAGTGAGCACGTCTTCGGCGCCAAGGCTGGCTATGACGAAGGCGACGATCGCTTTGGCAACCCTGAAGGCATCGGAGGCTCCGTCCACCCTGTCGTCGTGCGTCACCCGCACACCGGTCGAAAACTGCTGTACGTGAACGCAGCGTTCACGACTCATTTCGTCGGGTGGACTCCGCAAGAGTCAGCACCTCTGTTGTCATTCCTCTATCAGCACATGGCGTCTGGGCCTTTCTCGTATCAGTTCGAGTGGGAGCCGGGCTCGGTCGCAATGTGGGACAACCGATCGACCTGGCACTGGGCGCTCAACGACTACCAGGGCCATCGTCGGTTGATGCACCGAATCACTCTTGCTGGCGAAGAACTCAGCGGCATCTCATGACCGAGCGCGCTGGGCTACAACTCGGGGTCCATCTCGGCCAGCAGAATGCTCCGATGGCCGACATGGTCGAGCTGTGGCAGCGGTTCGACGATGTCGTCGACTGGATCTCGGTCTGGGACCATCTGTACGAGGCTCCGCCGAACGGTGGCAAAACGCCGCACTTCGAGGCAGTCGCGACGCTCGGCGCACTGGCATCGGTCACCTCGAAAGCGCGCATCGGCTGTCTGATGTTCTGCGCTCCGTTCCGCAATCCTGCCGTCCTTGCAAAGTCGTGTGTGGCCATCGATCACATCTCGGGTGGACGTTTCGAGCCCGGGTTCGGTGCTGGGTGGCACGAGCCTGAATTCCGTGCGCACGGTTACGAATTCCCATCGATCGGTGTGCGCTTTGACATGCTCACCGACGCCTTCGAGATCATCACGGGAATGCTCGGACCAGACGCAACCACCACGCACCAGGGCACGCACTTCAGCGTCGACGCCGTCACGTGTGTTCCCGGCCCGCTGAATGGTTCGATGCCGCTGTGGGCAGGTGGTCGCGGCCCGCAGCGAACGCCGGCGATCGCGGCCCAGTACTGCTCCGGATGGAACGTGCCGTACGTCGATCCAGTCGAGTACCGGCGACTCAACGAACAGCTCGATGCCGCGTGTGAAGCGATCGGACGCGACCCCGCCACGCTCGAACGATCGATCAACCTGGCCTTCCACATGGGCGCCAACCGGGCATCGGCCGATGCCGAACTGCAACGAATCATCGACCAGTGGGGCCCCGAGACGGCCGAACGAGTGACCGGGGGTGCGCTCACCGGCTTGGCCGACGATGTTCTCGAACGAATCGGGGCATACCGAGAGGCCGGCGCTGACCTCGTCAATGTCGCGCTCCGCCTCCCGGTCGACGACGACGCGCTCGAGATGTACCTGACCGACGTGGTGCCGCAGGCCCGCGCCGCCTGGCCCAGCTGAACAACCTGGATTCGATCAACCTGGGCCGGAAACGTAATAAACCCCTGATGAGTGAGTCACTCATCAGGGGTTTATCAGTTGGAGGCGACGATGGGAATCGAACCCATGTGCACGGAGTTGCAATCCGTTGCCTAAACCACTCGGCCACGTCGCCACTGGTTGTGACGATACCGGCGAGAACTCGTTGATCAGGAGTTTTTTCTGAACCAAGTGGCGAGTCGTTCGAGACCGTCGTCGATCGAAACCGTTGGCTCCCAATCCAGGTCGAGCGCTGCCGGACGCGGGTCGAACCAGTGCGCCGTGCCGAGCTGTTCAGCCACAAATCGCGTCAGCGGCGGCTCGACCTCACCGTGGCGTAGCCGGTTCGGAAGCTTCGGCCAGGCACGTTCCAGGAACGAGCCGATCGTCCGTGCTGCGCCCAGCGGCACATCTCGAGGCTCGAACGTGACACCTGCTGCAGCGCAGATCCCTGCAACGAGGTCACGGATCGGGCGCGGCTCACCGTTGGCAATGACATAGGCCCGGCCGGCGCAGGTCGCACCAGGACTCACCGCATCGAGTGCCGCCACAAGCGCGCTCACAGCGTTGTCGATGTAGGTCGTGTCGACGAGTGCTCTGCCTCCGCCAACCAGTGCCAACCGACCTTGTCGAGCTCGATCGACGATACGGCCCACGAGCTGAGTGTCGCCCGGGCCCCAAACGAGGTGAGGGCGAATGACGACGACGCCGAGCTGCGGCCCGTTCGCTTCCACAGCAATCGATTCAGCGATCGCTTTCGACTCGGCATACCAGGCGCGGGTTCGGCCGGTCACCGGTGGTGCCGCCGCATCGCCCATGATGGCCTCGCCGCCGTGTGCGACCGACGGAGACGACACATGAACAAAACGAGTGATCGCCGAATTGGCCACAGAATTGGTCGCAGAGTTGGTCGCAGAGTTGGTCGCGGCGACGAGCAGGTTCCGAGTGCCTTCGACGTTGATCGAGAGGAACTCGTGGCGCTCGCCCACCACGCCGACTTTCGCGGCCAAGTGAATGATGCCGTTGCAGCCCTGCGCTGCACGCTCGACGGCAGCTTGATCTCTGATGTCGCCCAGCTGCTGTTCAACTCCGTCGAGCGCTGCGAGTCCGTTGACAGGGCTGCGCTGGAGGCAAACCACTTCGTCACCGCGCGCCGCAAGTGCTCTTACCACGCCGTCACCAATCAGACTGGACGCACCGGTGACCAGAATGCGCACAGTTACCCCCGCCGGAAACGGCGGCTCGAGCGACCAGCGAGCACGTCATCAGCCCAACCAGCCACCACCGTGCGGTCGATTTTCGCGTTGTGGCGGATGTCGACCGGCAACGATCGACGGCTCAGCACGGCTGCAACCGGGTGGTTGACGACTGAGCGCACCCGAGCCGTCAGATCTGTTGATGCCAAGCCATCAGCCCCGTGCGGGTCTTCGATGACCACCACGAGTTGTTGACGGCCGGCAGGGCCGACGCCGACGGCGGCAACTCGAGCGAGCTCGAGCGACGTCTCGACAAGACGTTCGACCGGAACCGAAGTGATCACACCTTCTGCGCTGTCAATGTTGTGCACCGCCCGGCCCTCGACCCACAGTCGGCCCGCATCGTCGAGGTGGCCAACATCGCCGGAACGGTGCCAGACCTTGCCGTCGCCGCGCTGCAGACGGGCAGCACGCTCAATGGCCCAGAGGCCGTGATAGCCGTCAGACACCCAGGGGCTCGAGACGACGATCTCGCCCATTTTGCCGGCGGACAACGGCGTTGGCGGCGCAGCAGAATCAAATCCGAGCGCAAGAATCTCAACCGATGCACCCGGCACCGGAGCACCGACGCAAACACCGCCGATCGGATCTCCGCCGGTTGCGGCAGTAATCCCCTCAAGATTGATATCAGCGACGGGAAGCACTTCGGTCATTCCGTACGGCGTGTGGAACGACGCGTTCGGAGCGAGCACCGACAACGCAGTGAGCGTCTCAGCGGGCACAGGGGCACCGGCCGACATTACTGTGCGCAGCCCGTTGAGGCCGTTGAGCCCGTCAAGCCCGTTGAGCCCCGCTGTTGCAGATCCGGCTGTTGCGAGCACGTTGGCAAGCGCGGCGGGCGATGCGAACGTGAGCGTGGCGTCAAGCCGCCGGCAGGCTGCGTCGAGTGCCACTGCGGTGAGCTCGCCCGGCTTAGTGACGTCGCAATCGGGCAGCACTGTGGAGATTCCGAGCGCGGGTCCGTAGAGCGCGAACGGAGCGAATGCGGCGACCAAGCTGTCGTTGGGCGTGATCTCGTACGTCGCAGCGAGTGCGTCGCGTTGCGCTGCGAGCTGACCGTGGAGATACCGAACACCCTTTGCCGGGCCTGTGGCACCTGAGGTAAAAAGAATCGCAGCAAGATCGTCCGCCGCAGGTTCGGTCTTCAGCGCCGCCGAGCCGACAGCTGCTTGCGCCATCAGTGCATCGACATCAACGAGGTTGGCGCGAGGCGCCCAACGCAGTGTCTTCGCGGCGCGCAACGCTCGGCTCGGACCAACAACCCAGCTCGGTCGGGTGCTCCGCACGGCACGTCCGAGGCCACGCAGGCCTAACCCTCGATCAGCGACGACGGTGACGCCGCCAGCGCGCCAGACGCCGTACACCGCAACGACGAGATCGACTCCGGGAGGGGTCAGCATTGCAACGTGCTCGCCGGCTCGCAAGCCCCGATCTGCCAGTTGTGCAGCGACACCATCGACGCGATCGGCGAAATCGGCCCAGCTAATCGACTGTCCCGATGCCATATCCGCAAACGCCGGAGACGTATCGGCTCGACGCTCGTTGAGCGCCGCCCAGAGCGGTTTCGCCGCTGCCGAAACAGCTGCCGGTGCTGCACCAGGACCAACAACGTTCTCTGCAACATCGGCGACACGGTCGGCAACATCGGCGACACGGTCGGCAACACGGTCGCTCAGCCAGTCGTCAACAACTGACGCAACATCGGCCTCGACCATGACGAGGTGGTTCGCCGATGGGAAACGCTGCAGGCTCGTGTTCGGAATCCGCTTGGCAAGGTCGGCCGCAAAGTCGTCGTTGAAGACGGGATCGGCTGCTCCCCAGGCCAACAAGACCGGTGCAGTGATCGCTGCGAGCTTGGCAGCGACCTCGGCCAGCGCTGCGTCGGAGGGATGCCCCCCGCCTGCTTGCAACGGAACATCGCCCACAAAGTCAGCCACTGCAGCGCGGGCTTTGGCGGACGAATACGGTGCTGCAAATGCGGCGCGGTCAACAGCATTGATCCGGGAACCTGACAATCGGGTGGTTCCGCTGACGAAGATCGGTGTCCGCCGGCACACGAAGTCGCGCAGCGGGCCAGCAGCTGCCAGTCTGATCAGACCTGGCGACTTGCGACCCTCAGGCACACCAATCCCGGTGTTACACAACACCATGCCGTCGACTCGATTGGCGTGGTCGACCGCCCAGCCCATGGCAATCGCCCCGCCCCAATCGTGGGCAGCGAGTGTGAACGGCGTCGACGGGTCGATGTCGAGCGCCTCAATCACGTCATCGAGATCGGCAACACGTGTGGCGTAGCGGCGCAGCTCAGTTCGCTCGCTGAAGCCCATCCCGAGCTGGTCGATGGCGATCACCCTGCAACGGGTACCAAACTTCCGAAGGAACGCCGCCCACGAGTACGCCCACGTCGGATTTCCGTGGACACAGACCATTGTTGCTTCAGACGGCCCGTCGAGTGTTGGACCCGAGTCGAGGACGTGCCATTGGTAGGTCGAGCCGTCATGGCTCGCGACCTCGAGCACCCGCGACCACGCTGGGTCAAGATGCCACGACTTGAGGTCGTCCTCTGTGGGCTGGTCCGGAACCCAAGACCGAGCGCTCACCAGACGATTTCGGTGTAACTGGTGTTCAGCCCTGAGCCGATGCCCATCAGCAGCACGCGTTCGCCCGGAGCAATCTTGTCCGAGACACTCGCGAGCGTCATCGGGATCGCGGCCGGGCCGACGTTGCCGTTGGTCGGGAAGGTCTGCGGGGCCCGCTTGTGGTCGATCCCCAACCGTTCACAGAGCAGACGCGTATGCACGGAGCTGACCTGGTGGACGATGTACCAGTCCATACCCGCTTCCCAGTCGAAGTCAGCGCCAGCGTTCTTCCACGCGGCTTCAGCCAGGTCGAGGCCCGCAATCAGCAGCGCGTGGGTGTCGGTGTACATCGCTTCGAGATCACCAATGCATAGCTTGTGGTGCTCGGTACCCGCACGAGCCACACCACCGACAAGCCGGTGAGCATCAGGATGCTTGTCCATCCGGCACAGCAGCGCAGCGGCCGCACCGGAGCCCAGTGTGAGCGATGCGAATTCGGCGAAGATATCTGAGGCTTCGGTCGTGGGCTGCTGCAACCGCGCGATCGTCTGTTCCTGCGTGTAACGGCTGCCTTCGCCATCGACGACGAGCGCATAGTCGATGGCGCCCGAATCGATTGCGGCGGCCGCGATCTGCATGCCGTTGACAAACGCGAGGCAAGCGTTGGCGACGTCAAAGTTCAGACAGCTCGGAGCCAAGCCAAGCTGGTGGTGAACCGAGCAGGCAATCGACGGCTCGAGGTGGTGCTTGCAGACCGACGTCGAGATGAGCATGCCAACCTTCGACGGATCGATGCCGGAGCGGTCGAGCGCTTTACGCCCTGCCAGTGCCGCAGCCTTGTCGAACGTGACGTCTGCAGGCCACCAGCGACGAGATTCGATACCGGCCAAATCAGACAGCGTCCCTGCCTTCATCCCGGTGCGTTCGTAGGTGACAGCGAGCTGCTCGTCGATCCATGCTGATGTCACCACTTCGGGCGCCTCGACCGCTTCGATCGAGAGGACACCAACATTGCGGTGAGTCAGCACGGAATTCGAGGTCATAGAGCAGGTCCTTTCGGGCGAACGATGAAGCCTACGTGACGAAGCACGGAAGCCAAGCGATTGTGCCGTAATCAACAATTTGGGTGGTGCCCTGAGTTGTGACACCCGGCGAAAAAGCGAAGAACCCCTCAGTCGAAACTGAGGGGTTCTGGAGCGGATGACCGGGATCGAACCGGCGACCTCAACCTTGGCAAGGTTGCGCTCTACCAACTGAGCCACATCCGCATGATTGCTACTCCGAAGAGCGCAGATGAATGTAGCAGTCCGATCGACCGACCGGACACGGAAATTACTTCCGGATGCTGCCGCCATCCCGAAACTCTGAGCTCCAGGACGGTTCTACTTGTCGTTTTGCGGGGCTGGCCCTTCTCGGTGGGCAGCGATTTCACCCGTGTCGTCGTCGGTGTCGATGGCGTCGGTGTCGGTGTCGATGGCGTCGGTGTCGCCGAGCTTTTCTGGCAGCAATGGATCACTGGGTGCAGCACGACGGCGCTCAGCGTCTTGTTCAGCCCGAAGATCGTTGAAGTTGCCAATCGATGGCTTCGACTGCGCGAAGTCGTGATCGACCTCGGAGACGCCCTGCTCGCGAAGCACCGGTTGTGCGGCCTCCGGCCGCGCTTCGTCGAGCGTCCGACGCCTCTGCGCCGGATCCTGTTGACGCCACGATCGGTCTGCCATCCGCTCGAGTGGAGCAAGGAGTTCCGGGTCGGGCTTTGTCTGGCGAAAGATCCACGCACCGATGAAGATCAAGACGACGCCGACGGTGGCGAGTGCGAAAATGACGGCGTAGACCGTGCGCGTCGAGGACTGGTCACCGACGGCCAGTTGCCGTGTTGCGTCCCCAACCAGGGCTCTCACCAATTCACCGTTCACCGGGCCAGAGTGTGCCACCTGCAGCCAACGACCGTGCGATCAATGCTGATGACCGGGGCACCACACAGCGGTACGACCACCGACTTTCGAGCGTTCGAGCACAGCGCCGTCGAGTTGGCATGGCCCGCCAGCGGAACGCACGTCCGGAGAGAGCACCCCCATCGTGCTCCCACCTTGACGCAACATGATCGGCATGCGCTGCCGTATCGCCGTCACGAGTGCACCTCGTTCCGTATCGGCCAGGCTGTTCGCTGGTCGCTGCGGAGCAATTCCCGACCACCACAAGACCTCGTCTGCGCAAAGGTTCCCGATGCCAGCAATGGCCGATTGGTCTAACAGCACCGTTTTGATCGGCGATCTTCGACTCTGCGTTGCCTGCTGCATGCTCAATCGATCGATTGCGAAGACGTCAACACCGAGGTGCGTCAGATCAGGATCGATCGAGACCTTTCCGAGGCGGCGCGGATCGTTGAGGCGCAATGCGGGCGGGTCCGGCGTGCCAGCGTCATCGACCCACACCCGTAAGCGATCCCATTCGGCGAGGTCGCGACCAGATGCGTATTCGAGTTGCTCGATCGGAGCGGCCCCATGCACCTCGATGCGGCCGGTCATACCGAAGTGCAAGCCAATGGTCGGGCCGTCGGTCGCAATCAACACGACCTTGCCGAGCCGGTCGACGCGCGTGATGCGGGATCCGGGAAGCATCGACATGACACCGGGATCGACCGACCGTTCGTCGGCCCAAACGTCGGTGATCGTCGATCCCACCAACCGTTCGAGCGAACGCCGCCAAATCTCCGCTTCGAGCCCTTCAGGCACGACTCCGCCCTCCGCTTTGCGGATTCGACCGCGTCGGACCTCCAGATTTCGTGGATTTGCCCGGCAAGCCTATTCCCCAACCATTCCCCCAACTGTTCCCCCAACCATTCGAGCGATTCGCGGCCTCGGCCGGTCCGTCACTGGCCACCGGTTCAGCCGGCAAGGCGGCCCAGCACGGGTTGGGCCAACCGCATCCGTTGCTCGTAGCCCGCTTCATACGGCATGAAGCCGTTGCGGTCGGGGAAGAGCAATTGCACCATCTCGAACGGGGCGCCGCGGAACCATGAGACCGCAGTTGTGAAGAAGCCGGCGTGCTCGTTGACATCAATCGGTGCAAAGAAGCAACGCAAATCGTTGTCGAGCAAGCCGACAAGTTCGACACCCAACGGGATGTCGGTGCCACCTCGGCAAGCATCAGCCACCAGCGTCACCAGTCCGTTCGCCGCAACGGGCGTGAGGCCGAACACGGCGACGTCGGCAAAGCCAACCGCACCTGGCATCCCAATCGAATACGCGTAGGACGGCATCGGTGGGTCGCTGTCCGGATCGGCGAGGACGGGTTCGAGCGCCCACCCGTTGGTCTCGATCATCCACTCGATCTTCTCGGCGTGGGGAATGTGAAAGTCAGGAAGCTCCATGAGTCACCACAATCAGATCAGATCAAGCGCGCCGGTGTCCAGCGCATGTTGCAAATGGCGCGTTGCCATCGCCGCAAACATCGATTC
>JBLIKS010000013.1:0-20864 GCA_047635555.1 Candidatus Azotimanducaceae bacterium | reverse complement strand
CGATGTCGTCATCGGCCTGTCGGGTGGCATCGACTCCACGATCGTTGCCTGCATCGCGGCCGACGCCCTCGGCCCGGAGCACGTCCATGGTGTGTCGATGCCGTCGCGTTATTCGAGCGACCACTCGAAGTCCGATGCTGCAAAGCTCGCTGCAAACCTCGGGATCGAATACCGAACCATTTCGATCGAGCCGGCCTTCGCGGCGTATCAGGAGATGCTCAGCGACGCCTTCGAGGGTCGTGACGTCGGGTTGACTTATGAAAACATCCAGAGCCGGTGTCGCGGTCAGTTACTCATGGCGCTGTCGAACGAGTTCGGTTGGATGGTGCTGACCACTGGCAACAAGAGCGAGATGGCCGTCGGATATTTCACGATTTATGGCGACTCGGTCGGCGGGTACGCCATGATCAAGGACGTCCTCAAGCTGCGTGTGTACGAGCTGTGCCGCTATGTCAACGAAGCGGCTGGGCGCGAAGTGATCCCGGTGGACGTGATCACCAAGCCGCCGTCCGCCGAGCTTCGGCCTGACCAGCGTGACGACGATTCGCTGCCGCCGTATGAGGTGCTCGACCCGATCCTTGAGCTGTACGTCGAGCAGGACCGCACAGCCGGTGAGATCATCGAACTCGGCCACGACGAAGCGATGGTGCGACGCATCACCCGGCTTGTCGACATCGCCGAGTACAAGCGTCGTCAAGGCCCGCCCGGCGTCATCGTGAGCGCCAAAGCCTTTGGCCGCGATCGACGCCTCCCCATTACCCACTCCTACCGCGGCTAGCCGGTCACACTGTGTCAGGCACAGTGTGACCGGGCTGTCAGTCGAGGTGCATTGACTCGTGAACCTTGTCGCCGGTTTCACCCGTAGCGCGCTTGAGTTGCGCTTTGCCGAGCACGGTGAACGTTGCGCGGGCCTCGGAGCGAATGCGACCCTTGAGGTCGATGACGCGACCGATGGTCGTGATGTCGGTTTCGGTTTGCTCGGTGATCTCGGCTTCCACCAGGTGGGGTTTGTCGACGTAGACGGCGCGATCAAATCGGGTCGACGTCTCGCTGGTGACCGCCCAGCGCCGACCAATTGCGATGCACGCCCAGGCCATCGCCTCGTCGAGTACCGCGAGGATCACCCCGCCATGCAGCATCGTCGGGGCGCCACTAAAAGCATCGGGTAGTGCGAATTCCGCCGAGACGAGGTTGCGCTCGGTGTCGTGAAAAAACGGGATCTGTAGCCCTCGGTTATTCGACTGCTCACAGACAAAACAATTTGTCTCGTAGCCGAGGTCGTCGTTGCGTAGAGGGAGTATTGCCACAGTCGAAACAGTAGGTGCAATGTGTGAACGATCCGATCCGGCCGGTGGAGCGCCGATCGACGATGCTGGTTCGGTGATCACCTATGACGATGCCCTTCGCTCCCGGATTGAACTGAATCTCGCGGCGCATGATCGTCTCCAACTTCCGCTCGATGGTCGCCGTCACGCCGCCGTCGCCATCGTCGTTGTTGATTCCGAGCACGGTTCGGACCGTGTCGATGCGCATCCCTCGACGGAGGACGGGATGTCGAAGATCCCGGTTGCTAATGACATCGCCCACCTCCTCGACGGTCGCATGGAAGGTGTGGCCGGTGGTGCGGCGTTCGTCCTCTGCCGCCGAGCAGTTCGACTGAATACCCATTCGGCGCAGTGGGCGCTCCCTGGCGGTCGGATCGACGCTGGCGAAACCGTGATCGAAGCGGCACTACGCGAGACCGACGAGGAAGTTGGGGTGCGGCTGCCGGAGTCAGCGGTACTCGGGCTGCTCGACGACTACGCGACTCGATCGGGTTATGTGATGACACCTGTCGTCGTGTGGGGCGGTGCCGATCTCGTGCTCGAGCCGAGCCCCGACGAGGTGCTCGCTGCATACCGAATTGGCTTGCACGAACTGTGCCGTGACGACTCGCCGCGCTTCGTTGAAATCCCCGAGAGCGACCGACCTGTCGTGCAGGTTCCACTGAGTGGCGACCTGATTCACGCGCCGACCGGCGCCGTGATCTTGCAGTTCCGCTGGGTCGGTCTCGAAGGCAAGGTCGGCCCCGGCTGCCGCGTCAGCGAGTTTGAACAACCCGTTTTTGCTTGGGGCTGAGGATCAGGTGCCTGAGTGGCCAAAGCCGCCGCCGCGGTCTTGGCCGTCCAAGTCGTTGGTGACTTGCCATTCGACCTGTTCGACCTTCTGGATGACGAGCTGAGCGACGCGATCACCCTTGGCCAGTGAGTAGTCGCTGTTTGGGTCGGTGTTCAAGAGGATGACCTTGATCTCGCCGCGGTAGGCAGCGTCGATCAGGCCTGGGGCGTTCACGACGCTGATCCCATGCTTGAGCGCCATGCCACTTCGCGGGAGAACAAAGCCGCCGTAACCGATCGGTATAGCGATGGAGATGCCAGTGGCGACAAGCGCACGGCCACCGCCCGCGGCAATTGTCGCGTCCTCAGCGGCGTACAGGTCGAGGCCGGCGTCGCCCTCGTGGGCGTACTTCGGCAGCGGCAGGTCGGGGTCGAGTTGAACGATCGGAATCAGCAGCGAGCTCACGGCACAGCAGCGTAGAGCAGCTCAGGCCGATGCGAGGCGTGCCCGCATGCAGACCTCTTCGCAACATGCATCGGGAACGTCGGCCGGGAGGTCGTCTGCCGCAACGAGTTCGTAGCCGCGGCTTCGGTACAGAGCCTGGGCCCCATCGTTCGAGCTGTGGACCCACAGCGTTGCGGTTTGGGCACCCGACTCGGCTGCCCAGGCCTCGGCGCTGTCGAGGAGTTGTGCTGCGATGCGCCGCCGCCGACCCTCGGGCGCCACCCACATACCCCAGACCGTCGCGTCCGCTGGCTCGGGCAGGTCGATGCCGACGATGCCGACGGGTGCAGTGGCAACGTCTGCGAAGACAGCGAGAACAGCACCCGGATGGCCTGCGAAGCTTGTAAGACGTTCTCGCCACTCGGCGTCGCTGAAGGCCAGTTCTCGTTCATAGGTGGAGTCGAATGCTGCGGGGTCGGTGAGTAGCGCGCGCAGCCGGATCTCGCTGAACTGTTTGACGTGCGTGGCGTTGGTCGGGTCGAGTTGCAGCACGTCCATGGCCAGACGTTAGGCCGACCGCATGGCCCGGGCAGGGAAGGTTTCGCGGCGCCTCGTAGGCTGCGTAGCGTGGTAACTCGACCGTTCTTCCTGGGAGGCGGCATATGACTGCGTCTTTCCGTCCACCGTCGGTGGACAAACTCGCCCGCTCGCTAAAGGCCTCCGGTCTTCCACACCCAATCCTCGTCGACATCGCCCGGGAGGCGATCGACGCCGGCGACCACGAATCGGCGGCCGCACGGGCAGAGCAGTTTCGGCGCACTTTGCTGACACCGGTCGTCAACGCAACCGGCGTGCTCCTCCACACAAACCTCGGCCGGGCACCGCTCGCCCACCAGCAGGCAGCAGCGGCCCAGACCGTCGAGTTCGACCTGTCGACCGGGCAGCGAGGATCGCGTCAAGCCGCCGTCGGCCAACTTTTCGCTCGACTGTGCGGCGCAGAAAAGGCAATGGTCGTCAACAACAACGCGGCTGCGGTGCTGCTCGTCGTCGCGGCGCTCGCCGAAGGGCGTGATGTTCCAGTTAGCCGAGGCGAGAGCGTCGAGATCGGCGGATCGTTCCGCGTTCCCGAAGTGATTGAACAGTCCGGCTCCCGGCTTGTCGACGTCGGCACCACCAACCGCACGCGCGTTGCCGACTACGCAAAAGCGATCGCTCGCCCCGATGTCGACGCAGCGATGGTGCTCAAGATCCACCCGAGTAACTACCGGGTGGAGGGTTTTGTCGAGGCGACTTCGATCGCCGACCTGGCGACGCTCGGTGTGCCCGTCGTTGCCGATATTGGCAGCGGCCTCGTTGACTCCACATGTCCGTGGCTGCCCGGAGCGCCGCCGGCCTGGCTGGCTGGCGAACCGGCCGCAGTGCAGGCCATTGCCGACGGAGCCGACTTGATCACGTTCAGCGGCGACAAGCTGCTCGGCGGTCCGCAGGCCGGGATCATTGCCGGTCGTGCCGACCTCGTCGAACAGTGCTTGCGTCATCCGCTTGCACGGGCGCTTCGGCCCGGAGGCCTCGTGCTCGCGGCGCTGCAAACAACTGCGCTCACCTATCTCGACAAGCGTGTTGTGACCGACATCGCGTTCTGGAGGATGGTCGCAACCCCGATTGATGAGCTGCGGGCGCGGGCCGAGTCGATCGTCGATGCCATCCGGCTGGTCCATCCGAGCGCACGGGTCGAGTCGACCGAAGCATTGCCAGGCGCAGGCTCTGCACCTGGCGTCACGATGCCGTCGGTCGGCGTGGTGATCGATGGTGACCTCCTCAAACCGCTCCGACAGTTTGCCACGCCAGTAATCGCGCGTTCGCGTGACGACCGTACGTCGCTCGATCTGCGCTCGATTGACCCGGTCGACGATCAGATAGTGATCGATGCGCTGCGGGCGGCGGGCGGATGACGGTCATCGCAACAGCTGGGCACGTCGATCACGGTAAGTCGTCGCTCGTCCAATCGCTCACAGGTACCGACCCTGATCGCTTAGAAGAAGAGAAGCGGCGCGGGTTGACAATCGACCTCGGTTTCGCCCACACGGTGTTGCCCTCTGGAGCTGAACTGAGTTTCATCGACGTGCCTGGGCACGTGAAGTTTCTGCGCAACATGCTCGCCGGAGTCGGCGGCGTCACCGCATGCGTGTTCGTGGTGGCCGCAACAGAAGGGTGGAAGCCCCAGTCGGAAGAGCACCTCCGCATCCTTGAACTCCTCGGCATCCAGAACGGCATCATCGCCCTCACCAAAGTCGACCTCGTCGACGACGAATGGCTCGAACTGGCTGAGCTCGAAGTTGCAGAACACGTCGCCGGCACGTTCCTCGAGGACAGCCCGATGTTGCCGGTCTCGTCGATAACCGGAGTTGGCATGGACGAGATGCGCGTGGCGCTCGATGAACTCATCGCCCGCAGCGCGGCAGCGGCCGATCGCAAGCGACCGCGCCTGTGGCTCGACCGCGTATTCGCAGCCAAAGGCAGCGGCACGGTCGGTACCGGCACGTTGGTGGGCGGCATGTTGCGCAACGACCAGTTGGTCAGCATCGAGCCGGGCGGTCATTCGGCGCGCGTCCGCACGATCCAAACTGCCGGGCGGACAGTTGACGAGATCGGCGCGGGTAACCGCGTTGCCGTCAACCTCGCTGGCGTCGACCACAACGACCTGCAGCGCGGCGACGCAGTAATCGAACCTGATCGCTGGCGGCTCACCAGCCGATTCGACGCTTCGCTACGCGTGCTCGATGCGCTGAATCATGATGTGTCGCGTCGTGGTGCGTACGTTGCCTACATCGGTTCGGGTGAGTACGCAGTCAAGCTGCGCGTGCTCGGCGTTGAAGAATTGTCGCCCGGAAGCACCGGCGCGGTCAGGCTGTTTCTCCCGGCAGCAGTTCCGCTCTTGCCAGGTGATCGTTTTGTCCTGCGTGAATCCGGTCGTGACGAGACAATTGGTGGGGGAGAAGTGCTCGACATCGATCCTGTGCTGCGTGCGTCTCGTGCCGCACCCGATCGCAGCATCGATCGGTTGGTGAGCGAGCGCGGATGGCTGACGATCGACGAAATCGAGCAACTCACCGGTGAGGTCGTCGATCCAGTGATCGGTGAATGGGTCACGTCGCCCGAGTCGCTCGCCGAACTGACCGCGATGATCATTGCCCGGGTCGTAGAGGCTGGCCCGGCAGGCGTCGACCTCGCAGCATTCGACGATCGTGAGCGGGCGATACTGCCAACTCTCGACGAGGTCGTTGTGACGGCCGGCCTCGTCCAGCCTGCTGATGCAATTGATCCGTACGAGGATCACCCGGTGCTGGCCGAGTTGCTCAGCGGCGGATTCATGCCACCTTCGCTCGCCGACATCGACCGCAACGACTTGCGCGAGCTGGTTCGGCGCGGCCACGTCATTCAGCGTGACGGGATCGGTTTCCACCGGGAAGCGATTGAGGCAGCGGGCTACGTCGCTGCAGAACTTCTCGCCGAACATGTAGACGGCTTCACTGTCGCCCAGTTTCGCGACGCGACCGGAGCAAGCCGCAAGTACGTGCTGCCACTCGTTGCTGAACTGGACGCTCGCGGGGTCACGCGGCGCCGCGAAGACGTCCGTATTGGCGGCCCACGACTTCCTCCGGTGTAGCGGTCACACGGTGCCTGACACAGCGTGACCGGTCAACTGGCGCGGAGGTCCTTCCGTTCGAGATCGGTGAGACCGCCCCAGATGCCGAAGCGTTCGCCGTGGGCAAGGGCTTGTTTGAGGCAGTTCTCGCGAACCACGCATGGTGCGCAGACCATCTTGGCTCGTTTCTCACGAGCGGCTTTGATTGAGCGCTTCTCGGAGTGGACCGGAGGGTAGAACGCGTTGCCCATGTCGCCTTGACAGGCGGCCTGACTGCGCCACTCAAATGAATCGGGCTGTGATGGAACCAACTGCACACCCACCACGGTAGGTGGTCGATGTGGGGTTGGTCAAGGGCTAAATTCTGCGGACGGCAGACTATTCCGACACTGTGGGTGATGTTAATTCAGAGTTTACGCCCTCGTCATCGAGCGTTTTGTCGTCGTCCTTGCCGCGCATCTCGCGGTAGTCCTTCGCAGCGCCTTCGAGCGGCTCGACTTCGAGCGTGATCCCATCGATTTCAGCGACGCGGACTTGCTCGCCCGCCAACACGGGAGTCGCTCGATTAGTGCGGGCCCGCCAGCGGCCGGTGCCGATCTCAACGACGCCGTCAGGGTCGACATCAGTGATGACGGTGCCGATTTCGCCGATCATCCACTCACGACCGATGGTCGGTGTAGCGAATCGGGTGCGGACCATGTTTGGCATGCCGACGACGAACGTGAGGGTGATGCCGCCGAGCCCGCCAAGCAGGGCAATCCACGACGGGCGCATGCTTGCGCCGGGTAGCGATTCGAACAAGAACGCCGTTCCGATGACGGTCAGCAGCAAGCCGACCCCCGTCCAGAACCTGGGTATCCCAACTTGAACATCGACGGAGAAGGCAAGCATCGCGACGCCGATGACGACGATTGCCCACGTTCGCGTCGGCAGCACTGAAAGTCCGCTGAAGGCGAGGAACGTGCACACTGCGCCAACCACGCCACCCACACCGACGCCGGCTGTGTAGAACTCAAACACGAGCAATGCGAGGCCGGTCAGGAGCAGCAGGTACGCGACTGGAGGGCTGGCGACCGTGTGGAATAGCTGGTCAATCAGTGACAGCTTGGAGAAGCGCACCGTTGCCACGGTGTCGAAGCGCAGATTGCCGTCGTCGGTGACGACCTGCTCGGTAGTCAGCAAGGTGGTGCCGGACTCTTCGTAGCCGTTCATCGCTTGCAGCATCGAAGTGACGGTGGGGATGCCTTCGTCGTCGATGCGTTGCTTGAAGATGTCGAGGGCTCGGGCCTCGCTGAGGCCAACCGATCCGTTACGGAGGGTCTCTTCAGCGACACCGAAATCGATGTCAGCCGAAGCAATTTTCAGCGGGACTCCGATGTAACCGACGCGGGCTCCGGGCGCCATGCCCGTGACATCGGCCACGGCGAGTATCTGGGCAGCGGGCCCGTAAAAGCGTGAACCGGTCGGACCAACCCACACGCCGATGGGTATGGGGGCGTTTGCGATGTCGTTGAGCAACTTGGCGACGACATCGTCGTCGACGATTGTGCCATCGCTGTTGACCTGCAGGATCAGTGCCTGAGCACCGCCGTTCTGGGCCCGTTCGATGGCGTTGCTGATCTCGTCAATGAGGATGTCATCGACGAATCCGCTCACCTGCAGCACATCAACTGGGGCGATGTCAGCGCCACCTGGAGTTGTCACGGTGTCGACGCCGTTGCCTTCGTTGTCGGTCTGGGCATTTGCTGCGCCGCCGAACATCGAGAGCCCGGCCGCCATTGTGAGCAAAGCGATCGCTAGTCTGCGCAAAGGTGCCTCCGGAACATGAGAGTCCGCTGCAGTCGTTGACCGCCACGAATGTTGTCATTGTGGCGGGCAAGGGGGGTGTCGGAAAGACAACAGTAACGGCTGTCATCGCTCGCGCGGCTAGTCGTGACGGACGACGTGTACTCGTGGTCGAACTCGACGGCAAGCCGACCCTCGACGAACTCCTTTGCCAGGCCGGTGATGACCCGTCTGGTGGCACGCTTGAAGTCGTTCACATATCGGCCGCTGATGCACTTGATGAGTATCTCCGGGACCATGGTTTCCAGCGAATCGCTAAGCGATTGAATAAAACGGGTGTCATCGATATGGTCGGTACCGCGGCGCCGGGAATCGACGATGTCGTCGTGCTTGGCAAGATCAAGCAGTACGAACAAAGTGGCGATTATGACGTGATTGTCGTCGACGGCCCGGCCGCCGGACATGCGATCACATTCCTCACGTCGGCGACTGGTTTGGCCAACGCCGTGCGCAGCGGCCCCGTGCGAACCCAGTCTGATGGCGTGATCGAACTGCTCACAGATGTCGAGCGGTGCCAGGTTGTTTTGGTGACGCTTCCCGAGACGACCCCGGTCAATGAGGTCGTCGAAACGGCGTTCGCTCTCGAAGACGATGTCGGCGTCCAACTCGGCCCGATCGTGGTGAACGCGGTCGACGACGGCGCAACGCTCCCAGATATCGCCGCTCAGGACGCTGCACTCCGGGGAATGGCCGCTGACGTCGCCGATGCGATTCGCGATGCGGCCGCGTTCCGACGTTCCCGCCGGGCCATGGAGAGCACTGAAATCAAGCGGCTGGCCAGCGAGATGCCGCTGACTCAGTTGCATCTCCCTGCCCGCCTCGTGGCTGGCCTGACGTCCGCCGACATCGACCTCATGGCCGACGTACTGGCCGAATCAGAAGCTGCATCGGCGGTTGATCGTGGCTGATATCGGTGCCGTCATCGACAACTCTTCGGTCATCGTGTGCTGCGGCTCTGGTGGCGTCGGCAAGACCACCACTGCAGCCGTTTTGGGGCTGGAGGCAGCACGCCTGGGTCGCCGAGCCGTCGTCGTCACGATCGACCCTGCCAGGCGCCTCGCAGATGCGCTCGGCCTCGTTGATGGCCTGGCAGCAGAGCCGCAGCGCATCGAACTCGACTCCCGAGCCGGTGATGCGCCAAACGGTGAACTGTGGGCGATGATGCTCGACACGGCGGCAACGTTCGACGGGTTGGTCGCTCGACATGCGTCAGACCCTGACCAAGTCGAACGTATTCTGACCAATCCGCTCTACCGGAACATGGCCGGGGCGATGAGCGGCACGCAGGAGTACATGGCGGCCGAGACGCTGCACACGCTGCACGGCGACGACCGGTTCGATCTGGTCATCGTCGATACGCCGCCGAGCCGGAACGCCCTCGACTTCCTCGAGGCCCCGGGCGTGCTCGCTCGATTTCTCGACCATCGAGCATTCAAGCTGCTGATGCTGCCGACCAAGGGCGGGCTCCGAGTGCTCGGGGCGGCGGCGCAACCGATCCTGAAGGCGATTGGACGGGTCGTCGGATCTGATGTCCTTGCCGATGCTGTCGCGTTCTTCCAAGCCTTCGCCGGGATGGAGTCAGGCTTTCGAGATCGTGCCGACGAAGTTGTCGCGCTGATCAGAGCACCTGAGACAGCATTTGTCATCGTTGCTTCCCCGCGTCACGACACCATCAGTGAAGCCGTCTGGTTCGCCGAGCAGTTGGTCGATCAGCAGGTGGACATCAGCGCTGCGATCATCAACCGCGCCCAACCAGCCTTCGGTGAGGGCACGGCTGCTGATGCTCGGGCAGCGGCCAAAGCCACCACTGGTGAACTCGCTGCGCTGTGGGACAACGTTGCAGACCTCCGCACGCTCCGTGAGGCCGAGCACGAGGTCATTTCTCCGCTCGGTGAGGCCGTCGGGCACGACCGGGTGGCGCTGCTCCCGTTGCTCGACAGCGATGTCCACGACCTCGATGGGCTGCGCACCATTGCCGACCACCTCTTCGGACGGTCGTGAACCTCCTCGTGCCGGAAAAGTGTCACGCCCCGGTCAGACCAAAGTGTGACAACACGGGTCGATGTGGGCTGAGCGGATAACGTCTTGCCTTGTGAACATCCTCATTGCCACCGATGCCACCTGGGTCGTCGACGACATCACGGCGGCGCTTGGCGCCGACGGCGTCACCTTCACGGTGTGTCGCGAAGGCCGAGTTGTTGCCGATCAAGTCGCCGAACGCCTACCCGACCTGGCGATCCTCGATCTCCAGATTGGTTCGATGGGTGGCATGGCAGTCACCATGTCGCTACGCCTGGACGAGTCGGCTGACACGTTGCCGCACGTACCGGTACTGATGCTGCTCGATCGCAAGGCTGATCTTCACCTCGCTCGCCGTAGCGGTGCCGAGGGTTGGTTGATCAAGCCGCTCGATGCCCTCCGCCTGAAGCGTGCGGCGAAGGCCATCATGAACGGTGGCACGTACACCGAGGGAATCACGGCTCCCGAAGCCTCGACTGTCGATCAGGCCGAAGCTGCCGAATCGACCGAGGAAGAACCGGCAACCGCCGGATAACATCTGCAGTCGCTGCGGGGTGTAGCGCAGCTTGGTAGCGCGCCACGTTCGGGACGTGGAGGCCGGGAGTTCAAATCTCCCCACCCCGACCAATGAGCCGTTCTGTCTCTGGGCAGAGCGGCTCGTTTCGTTTTTCGGAACCGATTCGAGCCCGTTCGATACCATGCGCGCATGGATCTGGTTGAGCTGCAGAACGTCATCGAGCGAACGTACGGCGATCGCGATCGAGAGCGCGGCGTGTCGGCAACGGTGGCCTGGTTGGCCGAAGAGATTGGTGAACTGGCGCAAGCAGTCCGCAAGGGGACGCGCGATCAACAGGTTCACGAATTCGGTGACGTGGTCGCCTGGGTAGCAACGCTCGCCAACCAACAGGGGATCAACCTCACCGAGGCAGTCCAGCGGTTTGCTGACGGCTGCCCGAAGTGCAGTGCATTGCCCTGCATCTGCTGACACCGAGTCAGCTGTGCAGCCGACTCGGTGTCAATAAATCAGAGGCCGTTCGGTGCGTCGACGACGATGGTCTTGACCATCTTGTCGGTCAAACGCTGGCGTTCCGGGTTCGTGAAGATCCAGACTGCGCTGACGAGGCTGAAGAGGCCGCCGGTGACGCTGTTCACGACACCGTCGAGAACGAAACCGCGCATGAACATCTTGCCCCAGGTCGCCGGGAGGCCGGTCTCGGTGTCGATGACGTACATCTTGAGGATCTGCTTGGCCGGGGTCTGGCCCTTGCCGTAGGCGATCGCTGCCCAGATGAGGTAGCCGATGCCCAGGGTTACCATGATCAGCACGCCGGTGAGGAGTGCGCCGCCGAAACGCTTGCCGAGCGACGACAACACGGTGCCCTCAGGAACGGCAGTGGTTGCCTGGGCAGCAGCGGTGGCTGCTGCTGGGGGCGGTGGAGGAACGGTATGAGTCATATTGGTCTCTTTCTAGTAAGAACGGTCGTGAACGACCAGACCATAGCCAGTTCTCTGGAGAGCTGGTGAACATCGGGCACGTCGTCGCCAGATTGCAACCAGATGACATTCTCGGCCAGGATCGGGCTGGCGCCGTCGCTGTGCGCTACCCGACAGTTTGGCGAGTTGGTGAGTTGGCGAGTTGGCGAGCTGGTGAGTTGGTGAATCCGCAGCGAGCTCAGCTGCGGCGCAGCGGTTCGATGGCCATCACGTACTCGGCGAGTCGGGCTGCGATCTCGAATGTCGACTCGGGGTCATCGGGGTTGGGGGCGCCCCAGATTTCCGAGATGCGGCGCCAACGATCGGCGCCGAGGAACATGCCGGCAACGGCTGAGTCACCAAGTTCGGCGCGCCAAATCTTCTCGTGGCCGAGCAGTTTGTCGAGCACGACCTGGTTCTCGTCGTCCTTCGAGTACTCGGCGTGGAATCCGATCTCGAGCCCGACGTCGCCCGATGTGTTGACGCGAATCAGCTGCGCTTCGTAATGCTCTTTCTTCGCGTCGTCGTACCAGACCTTGAGTCCCCGCCCGTGCGAAGACGAGTGCAGCTCACCGTCAACGGCTGACGCCATCCCTTCGAACGCGTCGAACACCCACTCAAAGAACCCCTGGTTGATTCCGCCCTCGGTCAACCGGTTCTCAGACATATGTTGCTATCGCGCCGACTGGATCAATTCCGCGATTTGGAGGGCGTTGAGCGCGGCGCCCTTGCGCAGGTTGTCGTTGCTGACGAACAGGGCGAGGCCCTTGCCTCCGGGGGCCCCTTCGTCGGCACGGATGCGGCCGACGAAGCTGGGGTCGGAGCCAGCAGCTTGTAGCGGGTTCGGGATATCGGTCACTTCGACGCCGGGAGCGTCAGCGAGTAGTTCGTAGGCGCGTGCGACCGAGATGGGGTTGGCAAACTCGAGGTTGAGTGACAGCGAATGCCCGGTGAATACCGGGACGCGCACGCACGTGCCGGACACGAGGAGGCCAGGGATGTCGAGGATCTTGCGCGACTCGTTGCGCAGCTTCTGCTCTTCGTCAGTTTCGAACCGGCCGTCGTCGACGATCGAGCCGCAGAGCGGCACGGCGTTAAACGCGATCGTGCGAGCGAATTTTTCGGGCGCCGAGAAGGCGATAGCCGAACCGTCGTGGGTCAGCGCAGCGCCGTTCCCGCCGGTTTCAGCGACCTGCTTTGCGAGCTCGTCAACTCCAGCAAGGCCGGAACCGGAAGTGGCCTGGTAGGTGGCAGCGATCATGCGCGTCAGGCCTGCCTCATCGTGGAGCGGCTTGAGGACCGGCATGGCGGCCATCGTGGTGCAGTTGGGGTTGGCGATGATGCCCTTGGGCGGGTTGTGCGCCAAGTGGCCATTGACTTCGGGGACGATCAAGGGGACGTCGGGGTCCATGCGGAATGCCGACGAGTTGTCGATCACGATCGCGCCGGCGGCAGCGAACTTGTCTGCGTAGGCGCGCGACGAGGCGGCGCCTGCCGAGAAGAGCGCAATGTCGAGACCTGAGGGATCCGCGATTTCAGCGTCTTCGACGACAATCTCCGTGCCCTTCCACGGCAGCGTGGTGCCAGCAGACCGGGACGAGGCGAAATACCGCATCTCGGTGACCGGGAAGTTCCGCTCTTCGAGCAGGCGTCGCATGACGCTGCCAACTTGACCTGTTGCTCCAACCACTCCTACACGCATAGGAAAAGCTTAACGGCCGCCTATCAGCTCGCCCCGCAGGATTTCCTCAGGGCGTCTTCGCCGACGAATCCCTGGCTGGCGGCGGTCGTGATCTGTAAGACTTTGAGGCGCAGTGACAGAGCAAGGTGGAGAATCGTTGGTGGTTCTGGCACAATCACGTGAATGGCTCGTCGACCGCAACTCGTTCCCTGGAAGGCCGCTGGCCTGGTCTCTGAACGGCAGGCGAGCGGTGACGACGTCGTGCGGAGCACCGGGTGGGTCTTCAACAACGAGAAGGGCCCCGACCTCACACTCCAAGAGTTTGTGGCCACCGGTGACGCTGAGGTTGGGTCGTACCTGACGGTTTTCGGCCTTCGTTCGCCCGACCTCGACAAGCAAAGTCTCGTTGAGATCGGTTGCGGCATCGGTCGGATGACCTGCGCGTTCACGCGTGAGCTTGGGCACGTCACGGCCTGTGATCTCGACGCCGGTTTCCTTGAACGGTGCTTCGAGACCGTTGGCCGCTTTGGCAAGGTCGACCGTCTGCGCACCAGCCACGTCACCGACGGCAAAACTCTCGACCTGCCGCCGAACTCGACCGACATCACCTTCAGCTACATCACATTCCAGCACTGTGATCCTGATGATGCACTCGAGCTCACTTCGGAAGCCGTTCGAATCACCAAGCCCGGTGGCAAGGTTGTGCTCAACTACCGAGCCCGCGGACGCGGCGATGCCGTGTTGATCCCGATGAGCAAGGTGGTGCGCGGATTGTTCAGCGTGCCGAAGCTCGGCGACTGGCTGTCACGAAAGCGCATCATTGCGCGTATCGGCTGGCAGGCCAATCGGCTGAACCCTGACGAAATCATCGGCCCGCTGGCACCGCTGTTTAGTAACGTCGAGGTCTGGCGCAACCCGAAGTCGCACTTCGCCGGACGCGGCGCGGTGACGCAGAGCTTCATCGGCGTCAACCCACATCACTATTGGGTTGTTGCGACCGTTCGATAGCCGATTTGGCAGCCGGTTTCACGGAACGTGAACACAATGGTTGGTCGGCGACGGCGAGCGGCGAGACTCACACCCTGTGATCAACGTCTCTGAGGACCAGTTCTCCAACCTGCGCAAGTGGAATCTCGGCCTTACTGTGCTCCATGCGGCGCAGGCCGCGATCATTCTGGTGCTGGCCGGCGACTTCGCAATAACTTTCACCTCGGCCACTCCTGACGGGCCGCCGGGGACGCGAGTGCCGCAGGGCGAAGGTGTCTTCGACCTCCCGATTGGCCTTGCGGTCGCAGTGTTCCTCGGGCTCGCTGCGTTCGACCACCTGTTGACGGCGACGGTAGCCAAGCAGCCGTACGAGGCCGATCTGCGCCGCGGGATCAATCGGTTCCGCTGGGTCGAGTACTCGATTAGCGCGACACTCATGGTCGTCTTAATTGCTTCGTACTCAGGCATCACCGAAATGACTGCGGTCTTCGCCATCATTGGAGCGAACGTCTCGATGATCCTGTTCGGCTGGCTGCAAGAGAAGTTCAACCCGCCGAGCCGCACCGAGACGACGATGTTGCCGTTCTGGTTCGGAACATTCGCTGGACTCGCCCCGTGGGCAGGCATTGCTTTCAACACGATCCGAGCCGACGAGGTGCCGGGATTCGTCTACGGAATCATCGCTGCGCAGTCGGTCTTCTTCTTCAGCTTCGGTCTCAACCAGTGGCTGCAGTACCGCAAGGTGGGCAAGTGGACCAGCTACATCTTTGGTGAGAAGACCTACCTCGTACTCAGCCTTGTGGCGAAGTCGGTGCTTGCCTGGCAGATCTTCGGTGGCTCACTCGCTCCAGCCGAATAGTTGCGTATGGGGCCTGACCCCATGCGCAACTACTTGCGTTCGGGGAGGGGTGCGCTGTAATCGGTGCCGGAGTCGAGACCGAATGCGGTGTGCAGTGCGATGGCTGCTCGCTCCATGTCGGCCGACGGGATGATGATCGACACGCGGATCGTCGACGTGGAAATCATCTGGATGTTGACGCCCTCGTCGGCGAGCACTCGGAACATCTTCGCTGCGACGCCCGGAGACGACTTCATGCCGGCACCGACGAGTGACACCTTGGCGATGTCGTCGTCGTGGGTCACCTTGGTGGCGCCGATCTGTTCGGCGACCTTCTGCACGATCGATTTGGCCTCTGCCAAGTCGGCCATCGGCATCGTGAAGCTGATGTCAGTCGTGCCTTCGGTCGACGTGTTCTGCACGATCATGTCGACGTTGACGTTCGCTTCGGCGAGCGGCTCGAACAGTGCAGCAGACACGCCGGGCTGATCGGGCACGCCGAGCACGGTGACTTTGGCTTCGGTCATGTCGGTGACGACACCGGAAATGATGGGATCTTCCACTGAGGGCTCCTCGTTGCTGACCAGCGTTCCCTGCTCCCAAGTGAAAGCAGAACGCACATGAAGTGGGACGTCGTGATTGCGTGCGAATTCGACCGATCGCATGGCAAGCACCTTGGAACCCGCACCGGCCATTTCGAGCATCTCGTCGAAGTGCACCTTGGCCAGCTTGCGGGCCTGCGGCACAATGCGCGGGTCGGCGGTGAATACGCCGGTGACGTCGGTGTAAATCTCGCATGCGTCGGCACCGAGTGCCTGAGCGAGTGCGGAAGCAGTGAGGTCGGAGGCGCCACGACCCATCGTCGTGATTTCCTTGTCGGTGCTGACGCCCTGGAAGCCGGCGATGACCGCCACCTTCCCCTCGGCGATTGCAGCACGCACGCGGTCGCCTTTGACTTCAACGATCTTGGCCTTGCGATGTGCGGTGTCAGTAATGATGCCGACTTGGCTGCCCGTGTAGCTGACAGCGTCGATGCCACGATCAGCGAGGGCCATCGAGAGCAGTGCTGCGGTTTGCCGCTCGCCCGTGGTGAGGAGCATGTCCATTTCACGACCCGACTGGTTCTTGGAGACCGAGTTGGCGAGCGCGATCAGGTGGTCGGTTGCCTTGCCCATTGCCGAGACGACGACGACGACATCGTTGCCACGGCGCTTGGTGAGCGCAACGTTTTCCGCGACCGCACGAATGCGATCAGGATCGGCAACCGACGTGCCGCCATATTTCTGAACGATCAGTGCCACGAGTACTGCAGGTTAGTGGGGGTCCGAAGCAACGCAGCCAGCGGGCGATTATGCCCCTTTGATCACGTGTTCGACGACGGTAAAGGACATGAGGTCTGCGCCCTGGGCAACCGGCTTGCGGGCTTGCTCGCCGTCAGGCGTGGTGTTGCCGTCGGCCTGGCCGGTGCCGTGGCCCTTGGCGAAGTCCTGGCTGTCCATCCACGCCTGGAAATTCTCCTCGGATGCCCAGCGGGTGTACACGAAGTAGCGCTGCTCGCCACTTTCTTGACCAGGGGTGGGGCGCAGCAGCTGGAAGTCTTCGAAACCTTCGAATGCCTCGACCATCTTGGCTCGACCAGCGAACCGGCCTTCGAGCTGCGGGCCCATGCCCTCAGGAATCGTGATGGCATTGATTTTGACGACGCTCATGACTCCAGCATGCCTGATCAGGAGGAGGTTGTGCCGTCTCCAGCGGTGATTCGAGCGAGATCAGCGAGATGCAGAAGAGCGTCATGCACGTCGACGAAGCGGGTTGTGAGCGGCGACATGCCGAGCCGCAGGATGTCTGGATCGCGCTTGTCGACAATGACCCCGCGAGCCTTGAGTTCGCCGTGGATGTGGACGGAGTCGGGGTGGCGAATGGCCACATGGCCGCCGCGCACCGCAGCGTCTCGTGGCGACGCCACCGTGAGGCCTAAGGCGTCGGCAACCGCGATCGCGTATTGGGTGATTGCCCGCGCTTTTGTAGCGATTGCGCCGATGCCGGCCTCGACCGTGGTGGCAATGCCGCTCCGCGCCGCAGTGAGCCCGAGGATGCCGGGCGTCGCGTGGAGCAGCCGTCCAATGCCGGGCCTCGGGTCGAATGCGTTGTCCATTGCGAACTGGTTGGTTTGGCCGAACCAGCCCCAGATCGGCTGTGTCACGTCGTGCTGGAGGTGCGGGGCGACGTAGGTGAACCCGGGGGCGCCGGGGCCGCCGTTGAGGAACTTGTAGGTGCAGCCGACCGCGAGGTCGACATTGAGCGCCGGCAGATCGAGATCGAGCACGCCAACCGCATGCGACAGATCCCACACGGTGATCGCGCCGGCATCGTTGGCTCGTTTTGTCTCGGCGGCGACGTCGCAGATCTCGGCGCTGCGGTAATCGACCATCGACCGGATGACGACACCGACGCCGTCGAGGTCGGCGAGTCCGGAGCGCACTGCACCGTTGCGGAGTCGAGCTACGCCTTCGGCTGCGTAGCGGTCGGTCGGGAACTCGCTCGGGGCGAAGGCGATGACCGGTGGCCTTGGCTGCGTTCCCGTTGCGGGAAGGTCAAGTGCAACGTTCAGCAGCTGGAAGATGCCGACGGTTGTCGAGTCGTGCACTGCGACGGTTCCTTCAGCGGCACCGAGCAGGGGGGCCAACTCGTTGCCGACCGTCAGCGGGAGGTCGAGCCAGTCGTTCTCCCACCAACTTGTGATCAGGTCGCCCGCCCACTGTTCTTCTACGACTCGGCGCATCGCGTCGACCGTTGCGACGGGTGTCATCCCAAGCGAGTTGCCGTCGAGGTAGATGAGTGCAGGGTCACGGAGTACGAACCGGTCGCGCCACTCGGCGAGATCGTCGGCGGCATCGAACCGCTCGGCGACGGAACGATCGAGGGGGCTGTCAGCCAGCGCGTGCTCGGTGACGTGGTTGCTGACTTGGTTGCTGACTTGGTTGCTGACTTGGTTGCTGACTTGGTTGGTGGACGGGAGGTCGGGGGAGGCCATCAGGGTCAGCTTGCCAGCCTGATGAAGCTCGCGTGGCGAATATGGCTGAGCCCAGCCTTCATCGGCGCGACGGGAAAGGCAAGGCGCATCGTGTCAGTGTGATGAGAGATCTGCGTTACGGAAGGCGGCTGGAGAGTACGCCGGCGGCTTCGAGTTGGTCGAGCGCATCGCTGTCGAGGCCGAGCAGCTCGGCCAAGACCTCGCGGTTGTCTTCGCCCCGGTATTTCGGAATGCCGCTGACGCCGACGTCGGGTGCGCCGCTGAACTTCCATGGAGCGTTGGGGATGTTGATGGTGCCGCCGTTGCGATCATCGACATGCACGGTGGCCGAACGCTCGACAGCCCATTCGGTGTCAGCAAGCGCGCCGGGCTGCCGAACCTGCCCTGTTGCCAGACCGTGATCGGCGAAGTGCTGCTCGAAGCTCGCGGCGTCAGGAATTGTCAGCGCGAATTCGAGGAGCAGTGCGCGCAGTTCGTCGTAGTGCTCGACGCGGGCCGCGACGGTGGCGAAGCGTGGGTCGTCGGCCAGTTCAGGTTGCCCCATCGCAGCGATGAACAGGTCGAAGCTGCCGCGTTCTGCCGGATGGCCACTGACGATGTACGACTCGCCCGACTCGATTTGCATCACGACGTAGTCGCCGGGACGGAAGCTTCGGATCACTTCGGGGCTCACCTCGTCGGTCCACAGGGCGTCGTGCAGATGTTCGTTGACGTACAGCATCGTCTCGGCCATCGATACGTCGATCGCTTGGCCGACGCCGGTGTGTTCGCGCTGGAACAGTGCGGCGAGGATGGCCGTGCACATTTCGATGCCTGTGTACACGTCGGCGTGGCTGTGCGGATCTTTGGCGTATGGGCCGCCGCGTGCGTTGCCCTGTGATGCGACGATGCCGCTCTCGGCTTCGACCACGGGTGCATACGCCCGTCGGTGGACCCACGGGCCGGTCTGCCCGTATCCGGAGATTGACGCGTAGATGAGCCGAGGGTTGCGGTCATGGACGATGTCGGTGCTGAGGCCGAGCCGATCCATGACGCCGGGCCGATAGTTCTCGATGAGCACGTCGGCGTGTTCGACCAGGTCGAGGAGTAAGGCCGACCCCGCAGCACTGCCGAGGTCGATGCTCAAGTTGCGCTTGCCTGTGTTCTGCTGGACGAAGTAGCTCGACAGGCCGTTGCGGCGCGGCGAGGAAAACCGAGTGAGGTCGCCGGCCGGCGGTTCGATCTTGATGATGTCGGCTCCGAGGTCGCACAGCATGCGTGTGCAGTGCGGACCGGAAAGCACGCGTGTCAGGTCGAGCACCCTGATGCCGGACAGTGGTGAGCGAGACGACGTTGCGGGCACGACCCCATCGTGGTCGATGGCGACCGACGGGAGCGAAGCCGCGCGGCGACGTGACGCTCCGCACACCCGACTGACCGCGACGAGCGCTACTATTGTTGTTTGCTCCGGTCGACATTCCGATCGGTGAGCGCTTTCGGATTGTGTCTTCTGTTCCGGCCAAGCGCTGTAACTCACAGAATCGACACAGAGAGAATCCTGATGACCATGACTCACGACGCGCCACGTGCGCTCGACGAAGCAACCCCGACCCCGTTCGACCAGCTCGGCTTACCGAGCGCGATCGTCAAACTTCTCCAAGCCCAGGGTAAGTACGACGCGTTCCCGATCCAGGCAGCAGTCATTCCCGACGCGATGTCCGGTCGTGACGTCGCTGGGCGTGCGCCGACCGGCTCCGGCAAGACCCTCGGCTTCGGCCTGCCGCTCGTGGCTGGCCTGCGTGATGCCAAGCCTCGCCGCCCCGTTGCCCTCATCCTCGCTCCAACCCGCGAACTCGCCGAGCAGATCATGGCTGAACTCAGCCCGTTCTGCCAGGCCGCAGGCCACTGGGCCACGTCGATTTACGGCGGTGTCGGCTACGGCAACCAGCGCAAGGCACTCGATCGCGGCGCCGAGCTCATCGTTGCCTGCCCAGGCCGCCTTGAAGACCTCATCCAGATGGGTGCCCTCAACTTGGGCGACGTCAGCACCGTCGTGATCGATGAAGCCGACCAGATGGCCGACATGGGCTTCCTGCCCGCCGTTCGTCGTATTGTCGGCCAGACCGCCGCTCGCCGCCAGGTGTTGCTGTTCTCGGCCACGCTTGACGGCCCCGTCGCCAAGCTCGTTGCCGACTTCCAAAACAACCCGGTGCGTCACGAAGTGGGCCCGAAAGGCCCCGACATGAGCCTCGCCGATCACAAGTTCTGGCTCGTCCAGCGTGAGCAGCGCCAGCAGGTGTGTGCCGATGTGATCACCAAGATGGGTTCGACCATCGTGTTCACCCGCACTCGTCACGGCGCCGACCGCCTTGCGAAGCAACTCGGCAAACTTGGCGTGCAGGCCGAACCAATCCATGGCGGACGCAGCCAGGGCCAGCGCGATCGTGCGCTCGCCGCATTCAAGCAGGGCAAGGCCGCTGCACTGATTGCCACCGATGTTGCCGCACGCGGTATCCACGTCAACGGCGTCAACTGCGTCATCCACTATGACCCGCCGGCCGAGAACTCCACGTACGTGCACCGTTCGGGCCGTACCGCCCGCGCTGGTGAGTCCGGCACGGTCGTCTCGCTGCTCGAAGGTGGCCAGAAGAAGGACGCCAGCAAGCTGCAGCGTGCGATCGGGCTCAACGAGCCTGTGACCGGTCCCGACGTCGATCTGCTGATCGATCCGCCGATCTCCATGCGCCGCGAAGAGGCCCCGGCCGCACGCAAAGAGCAGCCTGAAGCCAACGTCGCAGCGAAGCGCGAACGCAAGCGTGAC
>JBLIKS010000012.1:0-22396 GCA_047635555.1 Candidatus Azotimanducaceae bacterium | reverse complement strand
GTGAGTTCATTCGGCAGTGGGTGCCGGAGCTCCGCGATGTTTCCACCTCGCTCATCCACCAACCGGGACTCGCAGGTGCGAACTATCCACCGCCCATTGTTGACCACGCAGCAGCGGTGCGTCGGGCGGGCGCCGAGGTCCAGCGAATCAAAAAACGGGCACAAGCGAGCGGTCGAACCGCAGAAGTCCTTGAGCGCCATGGCAGCCGTCGCCCGCCGCCGTCACGCCGTCGCTAACTTGCTGTCACACCGAGGTCTGACCTCGGTGTGACAGAAATGCGGCATCGGGGTGGGCTAGTCGGCTGACTTCTTTGCTCGGCTGGGCTGGACACGCGGGGCCTCGTTGGGCATCTTCGGATACTGCGGGGGCCACGGGGCGTCAGGGATGCCGTTGGCGAGGTCTGCGGCGAAGCGCTCAACGAGCGGAGCGATCGAGCACGGCGCCTCGTCCATCAGTTCCCAGGGGTCGCCGAGCGAGGCGAGACGGTGCGGCACAGTGTCGATCGTGCACGTTTCGGGATTGATTGTCTCCAACTCGTCCCAACCAAACGGCGTCGACACCTGTGCACCGACGCGAGGCCGGGCGCACCAGGCGCCGAACATGTTCTTATGCGGTGCGTTCTGATTGAAGTCGACGAAGACTCGCTCGCCTCGTTCTTCCTTCCACCACTTGTCGGTGATGAGGCCGGGGTGGCGTTCAGAAAGTTCGCGGCCGAGCGCGACAACAGCGCCGCGAATGGCGAATGAGTCCCAACCGGGTTCGACCCGAACGTAGACGTGGATGCCCTTACTGCCTGTTGTCTTCGCGAAGCCGAGCATGCCAAGTTCGGCGAGGTAGTCGCGAACGAGAGCGGCGCTTTCGCGAACCTGCTCGAACGTCACGCCCGGCGTGGGGTCGAGGTCGATCCGCATCTCGTCGGCCTCGTGAGGCTCACTGGCGCGAAACTGCCACACGTGCAAACCGAGCACTCCCTGGTTTGCAGCCCAGAGCACGTGTGCAAGGTCGGCAATCACCAGGGCCCGAGATGGTGTTCCGTTGATCGTTTCGACCGTCGTGGTTTGAAGCCAGTCAGGCGCGGATTCAGGAATGCGTTTCTGGAAGAACGACTTGCCGCGCACACCGTTCGGATAGCGCTCGAGGAGCACTGGTCGATCGTTGAGCGTGCGCATGATCGCGTCGCCGACCGACACGTAGTATCGAGCAAGGTCGAGCTTGGTGCGCTCTTGCTTGAGGGCCCCGACTGACGGGAACATCACCTTGTTCGGGTTGGTGATCGGGACCGTTCGCGTTCCACCCGGTACGACGACAGTGACCTCGACGGGCTCGCCGAACTCGTTTGCCTTGGCCATGCACCGACAGTAGCCCTGGCGCGTTTACTGGCGCGTTTACTGGTTGGAGTGCAGCTCGCTGTTCAGTGCGCCCCAGCTCTTGCTGCGAGCACGGGCGATCACCTGGCCGGTTTGGCCGTCGCGAATGAACAACACGCCGCTGATGCCACTGATTTCTCGTGCCTTGACCACGCCGTCAGGGGTGAGAACCGGTGTCGCTGCGGTGATGTAGAGCCCAGCTTCGACAACACAGTCGTCGCCGAGGCTGATGCCGATACCGGAGTTCGCTCCGAGCAGGCAGCGTTCGCCAACCGAGATGACTTCGGTACCTCCGCCGGACAGCGTGCCCTGAATCGAAGCGCCGCCGCCGACGTCAGAGCCGTCACCGACGACCACACCAGCGGAGATACGGCCTTCGACCATCGATGTTCCGAGCGTGCCGGCGTTGAAGTTGCAGAAGCCCTCGTGCATCACGGTGGTGCCTTCGGCGAGGTGAGCGCCGAGGCGAACACGGTCGGCGTCAGCAATACGCACGCCGGTTGGTACGACGTAGTCGGTCATGCGCGGGAACTTGTCGAGGCCGTGGACGCTCAAAACGCCGCCGGTTGCTTTGACCTTGAGGCGGACGTCATCGACGTCGCCGACGGCGACCGGGCCGAGGTTGGTCCAGGCAACGTTGTTGAGTGCGCCGAAGGTGCCGTCCATCGTGATCGACCGGGGTGCAGCGAGGCGGTGCGATAGCAGGTGTAGGCGGAGGTATGCGTCTTCGGGGGAGCTCGGCGCTTCGTCAACGTCAATGGAGATGCGAACCGGGCGGATGGTGACGTTGCGGACTTCGTCACGCACGTCGCGCATGGCGAGTCGCTCTTCGATCCGGCCCCAGTGGACGCTGTCGCCACCGCTTCCGTCCACTTGTAAATCGGATCCGAATTCGCCCCAGCCGAGCCAGCGATACCAGGTGTCGAGAGTCGAGCCATCAGCTGCGATCGTTGCGAGGCCTGCGCCCCATGCCATACGTGTCATTGTTTGGTCTTTCTTGTTTTCAGTGGGCTTCTGGGCGGAGTGTCGGAAAGAGGATGACTTCTTTAATCGAGTCGACGCCGGCGAGCAGCATCGCAAGTCGGTCGATGCCAATGCCCAGGCCACCGGTTGGCGGCATGCCGTACTCGAGGGCACGGATGTAGTCCTCGTCGACACTGCCGGCCTCGGCATCGCCAGCTTCCCGGGCAGCTTGTTCGTCTTCGAAGCGGGCACGCTGCTCGACGGGATCGTTGAGTTCGGAGTAGCCATTGCCGAGTTCGCGACCATCGACGAAGATCTCGAATCGTTCGGTCAGGAACGGGTCGTTGCGATCGACCCGGGCCAGTGGTGAAATTTCGGTCGGATGGCCCGTGACGAACGTCGGCCGCACGATCGACGATTCGGAGGTTTTCTCGAACAGCTCCTCGATGATTTTTCCGGCACCCCAGCGGTCCTCGACGAAGACGTCGTGATCGGCAGCCACCTTGCGAACGTCGGCGATGGGCATCGACGGATGCAGCTCGACGCCGGTGCCTTCGGAGGCGTAGTCGATCATGCGTTTGCGGGGCCACCGCTCGGCGAGGTCGATCTGCTCGCCGCGAATCTGAATCACGGTGGTGCCGAGAGCATCACGCGCAGCCGTGGTGACGAGTTCCTCGCTGATGTCCATGACCTCGTTCCAGTCGCCGAACGCCTGGTACAGCTCCATCATGGTGAATTCTGGGTTGTGTCGAGTGGAGGTGCCCTCGTTGCGGAAGGTTCGGGCGATCTCAAAGACTCGCTCCATTCCGCCGACAATCAGACGCTTGAGGTACAGCTCGACGGCGACGCGGAGGTACAGCTCCATGTCGAGCGTGTTGTGGTGCGTGGTGAAAGGACGGGCGTGAGCGCCGCCGACTTCGGGGTGCAAGACCGGGGTTTCGACCTCGATGAAGCCTTTTGAAGAGAGCGTCCGACGAAAGCTCGCCACGGTCTCATGGCGGATTTCGAAGTTGCGCCGGGCGTCCTCATTGACAATCAGGTCGGCGTAACGCTGGCGGAATCGGGTGTCGGTGTCGTTGAGGCCGTGCCACTTGTCGGGCATGGGCCGAATTGCCTTGGACAGCAGCATGACCGAGTCGGGCTTGACGGACAACTCGCCCTTGCGGGTGGTCATGACGGTGCCTGCAACACCGACCCAGTCGCCGAGGTCGAGGTTCTTGACTGCTGCAAAGTCGTCGTCGCCGACGACAGCCTTCGAGATGAACAGCTGCACTTCACCCGAGCGGTCACGAATCGTGGCGAAGACGAGCTTGCCGGAGTCGCGCTTGAGCATGATCCGCCCGGCGACCGTGACGGCGTTTTCGGTTTCGATGCCCGGTTCGAGGTCGCCCCAGGTGTCACGGACTTCAGCAAGCGTGTGCGTCCGATCGAACCGGTACGGATACGGGTTATCCCCGGCCTCACGCATGGCATCGATCACTCCGAGGCGGCGGGCTTTCTCGGCGGCGAGGCCACTGCCTGACAGCTGGCTGTCGGCGTCCGGGTCGGCGGTGGTGTCTGGCTGCTCGTTCACGGTGAACTGACGGTAGCGAACCGAGGCCAGATCTGCGCGCTCCGCCGTCATTGGAGATCGACAAGACGTGAAACGGTGGGTATTTGTCGGGTCGATCCACAACAGCGGGCCGCAGTTCGTAACCTCTCTCTTTGATGTTGGGATCACGCCGTTCGGTCGTATTTATTGCTGCGTTTGTCGCTGTCGCGACGGCGTTGCCTGTTCTCGCGCTGACCGGCTCGACCGACCTGCCGGCTGACGTATCCGAGCCGGCTGAACGACTGCTCAGCGAGGTCGAGGACGTCGTTACCGTCTTCAATTCGGGCGCGCTGACCAGCGATGTTGCGCAACGTGCTCTGCAAGCAGTGACCGCTGCTGGAGGAACCGGCGAAATCGGTCGCTCGGCGTCGACGGGCATGCAGCGCGTGCGTCGAGGCGGCGCGGTTGTCCAGGAGGCGCCGTCTGGCGCTGCGTTCCCGATGGCGACAACCATGTTGCCCACACGAGCTGTTTTTGCGCTGATGGGGCCGAGCGTTGCAGCTGCGCTGTCGTCGACCTCGCTCGTGATGGGGGAACGCACTGCGCGCCTCCGTGGAGCCCAGGCAGGTGACACGGTCGATCTCGTTGCGTCGAACGGCACGGTCCTCGTGTACAGGATCGGTGCGGTGGTTGCTGACGACATCACGGGTGGAACCGAGTTGCTGATGTCCATTGCCGGGGCCGATCGCCTCGGCGTCACCCGGCTGAGTCGAATTGTGCTCTGGGATTTCGACTCTCGGGCAGACATTGATCGAGAGCTGGCTGCCAATGACTTGGTGAGTACCTCGATCCGCATCCGGCGGACCTGGGATGCATTCGACCCGGACCTCACGCTCGGTATGGCTGAGACCAAAGAGGCGCTCGGCGAGTTCTGGTACAAGGTCTCCTCCGGCGGGTCTGGCGTGTCGATCTCCCTCGACTGGTACTACGCAAATATCGACCGGTCCGGACCGATTGGCAAGCTCAACCTGCGCTCGGGTTGCCACCGTGTGGTTCGAGTCGCGCTCGCCAGCGCCATGGCCGAAGTCATTGCTTTGGGGCTCGAGAACACGATCGATTACAGCGACGCCAACTCCGCCGGCGGCTGCTGGACCGCACGTTTTTCCCGGCAGTCGCCGAACAGCAGTATTGGCTTCCTGTCGCGACACACGTGGGGGATGGCAGTCGACACCAACACACAGGGCTCGTGCCTCGGGTGCGCACCCCCGGACATGGACTGTCGAACAGTGCGGGTGTTCCGCAAACATGGCTTCGCCTGGGGAGGCAACTTCCTGCGACCTGACGGGATGCACTTTGAGTGGGTCGGAGCGCCGCGGCACCAGGGGCTGTATCCGAGCCGATACTGCCCGAATGTGGAGAGTGCAACAAGTGCTGCGTTGGGCGATGACACGCAACGGTCGACGCTTTTCGTCGAAGACGGCCTCCGCTCGGGCGACAGCGACGAGCACTGACGGCTGCAGTGCGACCCCTGATTGAAATCGTCGCGTAACCTGATGAGTGTGAGCACACGATTTGTCATACTCGGCGGTGGCCCTGCGGGTAACAACGCAGCAACGCATGCAGCTCGGATGGGTGCCGAAGTCACTGTTGTCGAGCGCGACGTGGTCGGTGGTGCCGCCCACCTGTGGGACTGCATCCCGTCGAAAACGATGATCGCCACCGGCGGCGCCATCAGCTTTTCAAACCGTCTCGACGGCATGGGTCTAGAAAGTCAGCACAGCGAGGTCGACGTCAGCGGGCTGACCAACCGCATCGAGTCGATCAAAGACAAGATGAGTGACAACATTACCGACATCTTGGAGAGCCAGGGCGTGCGTATCTTGCGGGGGACCGGTCGCTTCACCGGGCCGAACAGCCTCGAGGTCGTCGGCGTCAATGGCACGCAGACGGTCGAATTTGATGCAGCGCTGATCTCCACTGGATCGAAGCCGCGCATTCCTGAATGGTGCTTCCCCGATGGCGACCGGATCCTCACGACGCGCGATTGCTACCCGCCGAAGACCTTCCCGAAGAGCGTGACCGTCGTGGGGTCGGGCGTGACCGGTGTGGAGTTCGTGCACATGTTCTCGTCGTTCGGGGCGAAGGTCACGCTGGTCGTGAGCCGCCAGCAGGTGCTGCCAGGCAAGGACCCCGAAGTGGCCGCTGTGCTTGAGCACGAGTTCATGAATCGTGGGGTCAAGCTGGTCATGGGTGCCCGGGCTGAGGCAATCGAGCGGTCCGAGGCTGGCGACAGTGTGATTGTGCGCTGCGATGACGGCCGTGTCATCGAGTCCTCTCACGCGGTCCTCGCGATCGGGTCGGTCCCGAACACGGCTGATATCGGGCTGGAGACAACGGGCGTCGAAGTCAACAAGTGGGGATACGTCGACATCAACCATCACTGCGTCACAAATGTTGACCACATTTACGCCGCTGGTGACATTTCGGGCAAGTTGCCGCTGTCGTCCGTCGCGTCGATCCAAGGTCGCAAGGTCGCTGAACACGTGATGGGTCTCCACACCCGCAATCACCGTCACCTCGACTACGACAAGGCCGCGTCGGCCATCTTCACCGAGCCCGAGATCGCTGATGTCGGCCTCGCCGAAGCAGAAGCGTTCGCTTCGGGCCGCAAGATCCGTGTGACCAAGGTGCCGTTCTCCTCAACCGCCAAGGCGATGATCAACAGCGACACTCGCGGGTTCGTCAAGATCATTTCCGATCCGAACACCGGCGAGATTTTGGGTGGGTCGATCGTTGGTCGCCACGCTGCAGAACTCATCTCGGTGATCGCCGTTGCGGTCACAGCAGGATTGACAGTGACGGACCTCGCCGAGAGCATCCTCGTGCACCCGGCGCTGAGCGAAGCCCTCGCAGAAGCCGCAGAGTAGAAGCGAGACAATCGAGCGGCTCGAGCGAGTTGCGCGATTGAACTGCTCGGTATTGCCTGACGACTCCCGCGTCTTGGACCGTCACTTCAGAATCTGAGTCAGCGCGCCAACCCAGCGCGCTGCTCTTCGGTGTTGCTATTCGATAATGGCGAGCACGTCGCCACCGCCGACGGTGTCACCAGCAGCGACTTTCAGCTCTTTGACCGTGCCGGCCTTCTCGGCGTTGATTTGGTTCTCCATCTTCATTGCTTCGAGCACGACAATTCCGGCGCCGACCTCGACCGTGTCGCCGACTGCAACGAGCAACTTGACGATGGTGCCCTGCATCGGAGCTTCAACGTTGCCCGAGGCAGCTCCGCCACCGGCTCCGCCGGAAGCGCCACGCTTGGCCTTCTTTTTGGCAGGGGCAGCAGCGCCAGCCGGAGCCTCAGGGACCCACATGTTGACGCTGAAGCGTTTGCCGTTGACTTCAACGGTTGTCGATCGCTGCACGAGCGGCTCGGCATCGTCGTCTTGGTCGGGGGCGGGCGCTGCGAGCCCGGTCACGCCCGTGAGGTCGAGGGTCTCTTCGACCCACTTCGTTGAGAAGTTCATCGAAGCGAAGTCGGGGTGTCGGAGAATCGCAAGATCAGCAGGAATGGTGGTGGCGACGCCTTCGACGATGAGTTCTTCGAGGGCACGGATGGTGCGGGCGATCGCAACCTCACGGGTGCGGCCCCACACGACGAGCTTGCCGACCAGGTTGTCGTAGAACTGGCTGATTTCGTCGCCAGAGAGGTACCCGGAGTCGAAGCGGACACCGAAGCCGTCCGGCGGGACAAGCTTGGTGATCCGGCCCGGCGAGGGAAGGAACTTGCCCTCGGCAGGGTCTTCGGCGTTGATCCGGACTTCGATTGAATGGCCACGACGCGATGCGGTGACCTCATCTTGGGTCATCGGCAGTTCTTCGCCAGCCGCCACACGAATTTGCCATTCGACAAGATCGATGTCGGTGATCATCTCGCTGACGCAGTGCTCGACTTGCAGCCGGGTGTTCATCTCGAGGAAGAAGAACTCGCCGTCCTGGTAGATGAACTCGACGGTGCCAGCGCCGTAGTAGCCGACGGCCTTGGCGGCTTTGACGGCGGCCTCACCCATGGCTTCTTCGATGCCGTCGGCGAGCTGATAGGCCGGAGCCTCTTCGATCAACTTCTGGTGTCGGCGCTGTGCTGAACAGTCACGGCTGGAGATCCAGACACAATTGCCCTGCTTGTCGCCGACCAGCTGGATCTCGACGTGGCGGGGCCACGTGAGGTAGCGCTCGACGTAGACCTCGTCGCGACCGAAGAACGCGAGCGCCTCACGCTGCGCGCTGGCAAAGGCGTCATCGACTGCGTCGGCGTTCTTGACGACCTTCATGCCGCGTCCGCCACCACCGAAGGCTGCTTTGATGACGGCTGGCCAACCGTGCTCATTGCCGAAGTTCCGAATGTCGTCGGGGCCCTGGGCGAATTCGGTCGTGCCGGGAACGATTGGAGCCCCACCGCGAACTGCCGCGAGACGGCTCGACACCTTGTCGCTCATTTCGTCCATGGCCTCTGGCGGCGGGCCGATGAACTCGACGCCCATCGCGCCGATTGCTCGAGCGAAGTCGGGGTTCTCGGAGAAGAAGCCATAGCCCGGGTGGACGGCGTCGGCACCGCTCTGGCGAATGGCGTTTAACACCGCCTCGGTGTTGATGTAGCTCTCCGCTGCGGTCTGGCCGCCGAGCGCATATGCCTCGTCGGCGAGCCGCACATGCAGGCTGTCTCTATCGAGCTCGGAGTACACCGCGACGGTGGCGATGCCCATCTCTCGGGCGGCACGGATAACACGGACGGCGATTTCGCCTCGATTGGCGATCAGGATCTTCTTCAGCACGCGTGCCAATGTAGATGGCATGGCCCCAACTCCAAGCATTTGGGAACTTCGAGAGGTCACCGCAACCGGGAGCACCAACACGGATCTCCTGCAGGCGGCCGAAGCAGGCGAGATTGCGCATCGCACCGTTCTGCGCACCGACCATCAGACAGCAGGGCGCGGCCGTCTCGACCGGCGATGGGATGCGCCGGCCGGAACGAACCTTCTGGCCTCGATGTATCTCGATATGGCGCCGTCGAAAGCCGTCGACGCCATGCACCGCGTTGGCCTCGCCGTTGTCGAGGCGGTGACCGAATTGGAGTCCACCGATTCGACGGTCGGCCTCAAATGGCCCAACGACGTGCTCCTCCACGGAACGAAACTTGCCGGAGTTCTCGCGCAGCGATCGACGACTGCGTCAGGGATCGTCGTCGGATTCGGCGTGAACGTCGGGTGGGCGCCGCCTGGAGCGGCCCGGGTACACGATGTCGACACCTCTGTCACCCCGGCAGGGCTGCTGCAGCGGGTCCTTGTGGCGTTCGATGCGCTCCCTGACGATATTTCGACGGCGTACCGGGCGCGGCTGCAAACGCTCGGCCGACGGGTCCGCGTAGAACTGCCGAGTTCGGTGAATGTGTTCGGTGAGGCGGTCGACGTGGATGGCGAAGGTCGGCTGGTTGTCAGGCTCGATGACGGCCAGATGCGTGTGTTCGACGTTGGCGATGTCGTCCATCTCCGCTCCGCCACCTGACCAGTTACTTGAACGAGTTACTTGAACGAGTTACTTGACAGGTAAGAGGTGTGGGTGCCGCTCGCGCCGAGTACAGCGGCGTTAGCGTGGGTTCGATGCAGCAGCATCCACAGGGTGGTCTCGTCGACGAGCCGCGCCGCCGTCCTCGTCGACGGAGCTCGGCACCGCTTGCTTTGGTCCTTGCGATCATCGTCGGTGTGGCCGGCGCGGCCGGAGTGATCCGGGCCGCCGGCCAGCGGACAGCCAATGTCGAACGGATCGAAGGGCTCGAGGACATCCTGGTGGCAGTCGACGGGCCGGCCGTCAACTACCTATTGATCGGCTCGGACTCTCGCGATGGCTCTGACCCTGGCGCATCTGACTTCGGCGGAATCGGTGACACCAGCCAAGTCCAGGGTCGGCGCAGTGACACCATCATGATTTTGCGCCAGGAAAAGGACGGCAACGGTGCCGCACTGATGAGCATCCCGCGCGACTTGCTCGTGACCATTGCCGGATCAGGCAAGCAAGATCGCATCAACTCGGCCTACAACCAAGGCCCCGAAGTCCTCGCCGCGACGATTAATCAAGAGCTGGGTATCCCGATCAACCATGTGGTCGACATCGACTTTTTCGGGTTCAAAGACCTTGTTGACACGGTGGGTGGCGCCACGATCTGCTTCGATTTCGTCACCCGCGATGAGAACTCTGGCCTTGCGCAAGATCCGGGCTGCAATCGGCTCGACGGCGTCCAGGCGCTGGCCTTTGCGCGCTCGCGTAACTACGAGGAGTTTCGAGACGGCGAGTGGCGCAAGGACCCGACCGCCGACCTGGGTCGCATCAAACGGCAGCAGGCGTTCGTCTCAACAATCGTCAATGCAACTCTCACCAAGCTTCAGGCCGATCCTTTTCTGGCATCCGAACTCATCGACTCGGTGAGTACCGCCGTTCGGATCGACAACGGACTCGACCCGATCTCCGCAGCAGGCACGCTGCGCAAGGCGTTCTCGACGGGGCTCGTCACCTACCAACTCGACGTGCGGGGAGAAATGTTCAACGACAAAGCGATTTTGCGTCTCAACGATTCGTCGAAGCCGATCCTTGACTACTTCCGTGGTCTCGGTCCGCTTCCAGTCGCGCCTGTCGCAGAGTAGCTTTGCAGCCGTGAAGCTGATGGTGACGGGAGCCGCAGGCCAACTCGGAACCGATCTCGTTCGGTACGCGACCGATGCCGGTGACGACGTGGTTGTTGCTGACCGGCGCAGACTCGATATCACCGATTCGGTGGCCGTCCGCTCGTTCGTCGAAACGCATCACCCCGACGCGATCATCAACGCTGCGGCTTACACCGCCGTCGATGCGTGTGAGTCGAATCGTGCGCTTGCTCGCTCGGTGAACACCGAGGCCGTCGGTGCACTGCGCGGCGCAGCGAATGCCGTCGATGCGCATCTCGTGCACGTGAGCACCGACTACGTCTTTGATGGGACGCTCGATCGGCCGTACGTCGAGGACGACACGCCGAACCCCCAGTCGGTTTACGGCATCACGAAACTTGCAGGTGAGGTCCTCGCAGGCGACGATGCGTCGGTGGCCCGCACCTCGTGGGTGTGCGGTGAGCACGGCAACAATATGGTCAAGCTGATCCTTCGATTGGCCGAGGGTGATGCACCATTGGCGTTCGTTGATGACCAACGTGGTTGCCCGACATTCACTGCCGATCTTGCGCCAGCGCTGCATCGCCTGGCATCCGATCGCCACGCGGGGACGTTCCATCTCACCAATGCTGGAGCGGTGTCGTGGTACGAGTTTGTTGGTGACATTCTCGAAGCCGCAGGCCACAGCCGATCGCGGGTTACGCCCATTGGAACCGCCGACCTCGATCCACCTCGCCCGGCACCGCGCCCAGCGAACAGCGTGCTCGACAATGCTGCGTGGCGAGCAGCGGGTCACCAACCATTGCGTGACTACCGCGAGCCGCTCGCCGAACTCGTTGCCCGCCTGACCTGACTCACTGATTTACCTGACTGACTAGCTGACTGACTGATGGGATTCACTCGGACGGAACTGGAGTCGTACATCGGCGCGACCGTTCCTGACTTGGTTGGACCGAACACGCAACTGTTGTTCGTCGGCATCAACCCAGGGCTCTGGACTGCGGCAACGCAGACTCATTTTGCCCATCCGGGAAACCGGTATTACCCAGCGCTGTTCGAGGCAGGGATCATCGAGCACCAGATCGATCGTGGCGTTGGGATGAGTAACGATGACCGGCGGCATTTCCTTGTCCGTGGTCTTGGCATCTCGAACATTGCGCACCGGGCAACGGCCAAGGCCTCTGAGCTCACCGCGATTGAACTGCGTGAGGGCGGGGAGCAACTGCGTGCGCTTGTGCGCAACATGGAGCCAGCGGTGGTTGCAGTCGCCGGAATCACCGCCTACCGGGTCGCCTTCCGGCAGCCAAAGGCAGTGATGGGGGAGCAGCCCGACGGTTTTGAAGGTTCACGTCTTTGGGTCGTTCCGAACCCGAGTGGCCTGAACGCGCACGAGACAACCAGCTCCCTCGCAGCGGCCTACCGCGCAGCAGCAGTGGCCGCGGGAATCATCCCTACCGAACGATGAGGGTGACCACGAATCAATGAGTTCAGGCGTGTGGGTCTCGTTCGGCTTCGGCCCGGTTGGCGAGGTACCAGTCGATCGTGGTGCGCAGTCCCTCGTCGAAGTCCATCGTGGGTTTCCAGCCGAGGACGCGGTTGGCTCGGGATCCGTCGACGCCGCGGCGCGGCTGGCCGTCGGGTTTGCTGGGGTCCCAACGCAGTTGTCCAGTAAAGCCAACGAGCTGGGCGATTGTTTCCACGGTCTCTTTGATCGTGACCTCGCGGTCGGCACCCAGGTTGATTGGTTCGACGATGCCAGGTTGGTCGTCGGCCTCGGCGGCACGAACGATTGCCTGAGCGGCGTCGTCGACGTACAGGTATTCGCGTGATGCCGAACCTGTGCCCCAGACATCGACGTGGTCAGCTCCGCTTTCGCTGGCCTCCACGCACTTTTTGATCAGCGCCGGGATCACGTGTGACACCGATGGGTGGAACTTGTCGCCGGGGCCGTACAGGTTGGTCGGGATCAGGTAAGCGAGGCGTTGGCCGTACTGCTGAGCGTTGACCTGGGCGTGGATGAGGTGGGCCTTTTTGGCGATGCCGTAGGGAGCGTTGCTCTCTTCCGGGTAGCCGTTCCACAGTTGGTCTTCAGCAAACGGAACCGGCGTGATCTTCGGGTACGAACACACGGTGCCGACGAGCACCGTTTTCGACACCGATGATGCGTGGCGCGCCGCTTCGATGATGTACGTGCCCATCAACAGGTTGGCGAGATAGAGCGGGGCAGGTTGCGCGAGGTTGTAGCCAATGCCACCGACCTGCGCTGCGAGGTGGACAATCTCGGTCGGCTGATATTCCGCGAGCATCTGATCGGCAGCGCCGGGCACGGTCAGATCGAACTCGGAGCTGCGGGGCGCGGTCACCACAGCTCCGGCGGCCTCGAGGAGAGCAACGACCCGGCGGCCGAGAAAACCTGCACCGCCGGTGACGAGCACGTGCCGATTGGCAAGGGATGACATCGGCCTGACGTTACTGGCCGACGGGTGCTGGTTGCAGAACCTGACATGAGATACTGGCAACGTGGATGACGCACCGATTCGAGTGGCTTACGCGCTCGAGCAGTGCTGGGACCAGGTGCCAGGTGAAGCCGCTACCGCAGCGCTGCGAATCGCGGCTGCGCTTGGCGAGCGGCCTGACGATGTCACCGTCTTGCAGGTGGTTGCCAAGCATGCCGACATCCCGCCAGCCGTCTATCGTCCCGTTGGATCGGTCGCGATGCTGCCGCTGGGGCGGCGTTGGCTCTACACGGCGTGGACCCGGCTCAACTGGCCCAAGGTCGAGTCGGTTACCGGCAGTGTCGATGTTGCTCATGCAACCGGTTTCGTCCCCTGCGCAACGTCGGTGCCACTCGTCGTCACGATCGACGACATTCAATTCCTCGAAGCGCCAGGCAGCTTGGCGAAGCACGTCGAACGGGTGATGCGGCGCAGCTTCGAGGTGATCGGCGAACGCGCCGACCGAGTGCTCTGTTCGAGCGAGGCGACGTTTGACGACTGTGTTCGAAGTGGGCTCGACGAGGCCAAGTTGCGACTGGTTGTGGTCGGCGCTGACGCCGACTGGGAGGTCGCCGCGGAGCAGACGCTCGCCGTCTATCGTGAACTCGTTCCCGCCCGTGGCGCGACGGCAAACTCATGATGCAGCAACACGAACAACTTGACGGGGCTGCGTCAGTGGCAGTCAACCTGCTGTGGTGCGTGCCCGGTGACGTTGGTGGATCCGAGGAGTATCTCGTCCGTCAGTTGCTCGGCCTCGCCGAGCAGGCCAGCGATTTCGTTCCAACTCTGTATGTCGTCAAGTCGTTCATCGAAACGCACCCGGGACTCGCCAACATGTACCCAATCGTGGTGGCCAACGTGACAGGCATCGACCGCCGCCGCCGAGTTGCTGCCGAGCACACTTGGCTCCGCCGGCAGACGCGACACGCCGAGCTGGTGCACCACGGCGGTGGCACGACCCCGGCCGTCGGCACCCGACCAATCGTCTTGACGATCCACGATCTGCAGTACCTCACCCACCCCGAGTACCACAGCAAGCTGAAACTGCAGTACCTCCGGCGAACAATGCCCCGATCGGTTCACCGGGCGAGCGTGATTGCCACCCCGACCGATTGGGTTCGACGAACGGTGATCGAAGAATTTGATGTTGCTCCCGACCGTGTGGTCGTCGTGCCGCATGGTGTCGAAGCCGACATCGGGGCCGCTGCTCCGTCCGAGTCCGAGCTACGCCGCATTTACAGGCTCGGTAGCGGCCGCGTCATTGTGTTCCCGGCAATCACCCATCCGCACAAGGGACACTCGTTTTTGCTCGACGTGATGGCGCAGTACTGGAACGATCCTGATCTGCGCTTGGTTCTGCTTGGCGGCAAGGGACACGCAGATCAACGTGTTACGGCCAAGATTGCCGAGTTCGGGATGGAGCGTCGCGTGATCAGGCCGGGGCGCGTGCCGTCATCTCACCGCGACGGCTTACTGCAGCTCGCCCATGCCATGGTCTTCCCGAGTGAGTACGAAGGCTTTGGCGCACCCGTGGTCGAAGCGATGTCGCTTGACACGCCGGTTATCGCTGCTGACCAGCCAGCTGTTGCTGAAGTGATCGGCAATGCCGGCCTGGTGCTCCCTCGCGACCCGCAAGCCTGGGCTGATGCGCTCGACATCGTGGCCGACCAGCGAGTTGAGTTGATCGCGGCTGGTCGTCAGCGTGTCACCGAGTTCACTGCGGCGAAGTCCGGCGCGGCGCTGGCCGAGGCGTATCGGCTCGCACTGTCATGACCCGTTCAACCCGTCGTGCAACCCGTCGTGCGGAGCGAGCGAAGCCGATCGTCGTGCTCTGTCCGCACTTTGCGCCGGACAACGCCCCGACCGGCACAGTGATGACCCGCATTGTCAGCGAGCTTGCCGACCTCGGCCACCAGGTCCATGTGGTCACCGCGTTGCCCTGGTACCGGAACCACGCGATCGAAGAAGGCTGGACCGGCAAGTGGGTCCGAACGGAATCAACTCCGTGGGGGTCGATCACTCGGCTGCACCCGTTCCCCGGCGACGACAAGTCGAACCTCATGCGGCGTGCCGCAGGCTTCGTCGCGTACTCGCTGCTCGCCGGTGTGATTGGGCTCCGGGCAGGCGGATGGTTCCGACGGGCCGACGCAGTGATCGCCATGTCACCGCCGCTCACACTCGGGCTGACAGGCAAAGTGGTTGCGGTCCTGCGGCGTTCGCAGCTGGTGTTCAACATTCAGGATGTCTTTCCTGACGCGGCGATTGACACGGGCGCCATCACCAACCGTTGGGTGATCGGCGCGGCTCAACTGCTGGAACGAGTCAGCTACCGGGCAGCGGCGGCCGTCACGGTGCTGTCCGACGATCTCGGCGCCAACGTGACCGCGAAGCTGCCAGCTTCGCGGGCCGCGACGGTCCATGTGATTCCGAACTTTGTCGACACCGACGTCATTCGCCCTGGCGATCGGTTGACGCCATATCGCGCAGAACTCGGTATCGGCGATGAGCCCGTCGTGCTGTACGCCGGCAATGTTGGCTTCTCGCAGTCGATCGACCTGCTGATTGTGGCCGCGCGGCAGTTGCCAGGCGTGACCTTCCTCATCAACGGTGATGGTGCAGCGCGCGCCAGCCTGGAGGCCGAGGCCGAGTCGCTGCCGAACGTCCGGTTCGCGGGATACCTCGAGCCCGATCGACTTTCTGAACTGCTGGCCACCGGAGACATCCACGTCGTGCCGCTGAAGGCTGGGTTGGGCCGGGTGTCGGTTCCGTCGAAGACCTATTCGATCATGGCGGCCGGGCGGCCGGTTGTTGCCGCCATCGACCCCGGCACCGCTGTTCCCAAGATTCTCGAGTCGTCCGGCGGCGGCGTCGCAGTGCTGCCCGACGATGCCGCGGCATTCGTCGAGGCGCTCACCGCAATGTTGGAACGCTCTGACCGGGGGCTTTCGATGGGCACGGCAGGCAGAGCCTGGGTCGAACGCGAGGCTTCGCCGGGAGCGGTTGGCATGGCATATCACCACCTGATCGAACTGCTGGCCGGCCGCGCACCCTGATCGGGCCGAACCACCGCTAACCTCCGATCCTCGTGGCATCCTCCTCGTCCTCCACCAAAAAAGCTGCTCGGCTTGCCCAGAAGGGCAAGGGGCAGAAAATTCGCTTTCAGGGCGGAACAATGTTCCCCATGATCGTGGCACTCGTCGTCGTCTTGGGCCTTGCCCTGGTCGTCTACGCCCGTGAGAGCCGGCCCGCTGCAGACGCCTCTGATCCGTCGGTGGGCGATCACTGGCACGTCGCCTACGGATTTAATATTTGTGGCGAATGGTTCCAGTTGCAGGGCAACGCAGAAGAGACTGATGCCAACGGCAGCTTCATCAACACCGACTTCGCTCGCACGGGCGTGCACAGTCATGACGACGGTGTCATTCACTGGCACGCCAACTCGCGTGCCGCTGTGGGCCGCCGTGCCATCTTCCAGGTGCTCCTGGACGTGTACGACGTCGAACTCGAAAACAAGAAGCTCGTCTTCCCTGAAGAACAGCGCGGCCAGCTCGAAACGGTCTTTGGCGACAAGTACGCAGATGGCGTCTTCGAGTCGGGCGAGACCACCTGCACCGTCGATGGCAAAGAAGTCGACGGCAGTCTCCAAATGGTCGTGTGGGACAACTTCAGCGACCTCGGTGACGGCACCACCTTCGTTGCGGCGTACGGCAGCGTTCGTGTCGACAGCGATGCCAAGGTCTTCTCAGTGGCCTTCGTCCCCGACAACACCGACGTCGAAATGCCGCCGTGGGCAAAAGACCTCCCAACGCTCGGCGCAATCGACAGCGGTCAGCAGCTCCCTGATGGCCAGCTCTTCGGTGGTACCACGGTGCCGGGCGAAGAAGTGCCGACCATCACGGCTGGTGACAATCAGACCGACGCCCCCGTTACCTCAGACGGCTGATGCGGGCCGTCGTTCTCGTCGGCGGGTTTGGGACGCGGCTTCGACCGCTGACGAATCATTCTCCGAAACCAATGCTGCCGGTCGGGCATCGCCCGATGATCGCGCTGCTGGTTGACCGCCTGGCGCGGGGCGGGGTTACCGACGTGGTACTGGCGCTGGGTTTCAAGCCCGAGCCCTTCATGGAAGCATTCCCTGACGGGAAGTGCGGCGATGTCAACCTCACATATGCCGTCGAGCCCGAACCGCTCGACACCGGTGGAGCTATTCGCTTTGCCGCAGAGTTCGCTGGCATCGACGACACGTTTGTTGTCGCCAATGGCGACGTGCTCACCGATCTGTCGGTTGCCGACCTGGTCGCTGCACACCGCAGTCGTAACGCCGAAGCGACCTTGCATGTGATTGGCGTGGACGACCCGTCTGCGTTCGGGGTGGTGGCACTGGACGGTCCAGCTGACGGCGGCATTGCCCGAATCGTCAACTTCGTCGAGAAGCCCGAGCCCGGAACCGAGCCGAGCAACCTGGTCAATGCCGGCACCTACGTCTTCGAGCCGTCCGTGCTCGACCTGATCGGGGCTGGCGAGCGAGTGTCAATCGAACGGTCGGTCTTGCCGAAGCTCGTTGAACGCGGGGGTCTCTACGGTTTTACGACCGAGGACTACTGGATCGATGCGGGTCGACCCGAGCTGTACCGCGCTGCCAACCTCGACCTGCTCACCGATCGGCGCGTCTTCGACCGATGCGAGGGCATTGCCCCGACCGCAGCCGTGTCGAGTTCGGCAATCGTCACGAACAGCATCGTCGGTGAAGGTGTCGAAGTCGGCAATGGCGCCAAGATCATCGACAGCGTGTTGCTTGCTGGAGCGCGTGTTGGTGCTGGTGCTCGCATCACGGCATCGCTCGTGATGGGTGCTGTTGAGGCCGAGGCTGAGGTCATGGGTTCGATGGTCGGCGCCGACGGCGTCGTGCCTGCGGGGAGTCGTCTGATCGACGGCGCCCTGCCTGATCCTGCTTCAGCCTGACACCTCCGGCGTATCGTCACGCAATGAACATCGTCGTTATTGGGGGAGCGGGTTTCATTGGTTCACACCTCGTCGACCGGCTGCTGGCTGAGGGGCACAGTGTTGATGTCGTTGACGACCTGTCGTCGGGCGGGCTCGCGAATTTGGCCGAGGCCCGAGCTGCTGGCGGCAAGCTCAAGATTCACCACCTCGATTCGACCGCCGCCGAGGGCACATCACTCATCGGGATGCGACGTCCCGACGTCATGTATCACCTGGCCGTGTTTCCACGTCCGCAACGGTCGCTCAATGAAACCGCCAACGGGTTCGCTTCTGCGCTGACGGTGCTCGACGCAGCGCGCCAGTTCGGTGTCGGCAAAGTGGTTGTCGCGCTCCCCGCCACTGCCCTGTATGGGCTGCCTTCCGTCAGGTCGCTCCCCGTTAAAGAGACCGACCCGGTTCCGCGCGGCGTGCGAGGGGTTGTTGCCCGGGCGGTGTTTGATCTGTTGTCGACGTACCGCGAGCAGGAGATGGTCGAGTTCAGTGCGCTCGCGCTCTCCTCGGTATATGGCGCTCGTCAGCATTACGAAGGTGGCGTGGTCGCGGCTTTCCAGCGAGCGATAGACGAAGGCCGCGCCGCAAGCGTGACGGGCGATGGTCGCCAGACACGTGACTTCATATACATCGACGATGTGGTCGACGCACTGGTTCGTGCTGGCGAGCGGAGCACCGGCTTGTTAATCAACGTCGGCACCGGCGTCCAGACGTCGATTCGAGACCTTTGGACGAAGATGAGCGGCGATGCATTGGGCACGCCGCACCTGGTGCCAGCGAGGCGCGATGAACTGCTGTGTTTCGCTGCGTCACCGGTGCGTGCTCGAATCCACTTGGGATGGTCGCCGTGGACTGACCTCGACGCAGGTCTCATTCAGCTCCGCTCAAGAAGCTGATCGACGGACCTGATCGTCGGACCGGTCAGTTACGAGCTGCCTGCAGCGTGGTGACAGCGAGCTCCCGGGCGATCTCCGGTGACGACATGATCGATGGGGTCACAATGCACTCCATCCCTTGCGCCTCGATGGCATCTGCCAGGTGAGCATCGACAGGATCGATGACGAGGGCCGTTGCAATGGAGGCGTAGAGACGCGCCACGCCGACGACCGAGGCCTCGTGACCAAGTTCGGTCAGCATTCGCGCCGCCGGCCCCTTGAGTGCTTCGCCGCCGACGATCGGTGAAACCGCCACGACGGAATCGCGTCGGGCGCCAAGGAGGTCGTCGACGCCATCGAGCGAGCGGATCGGCGCGATCGACACCAGCGGATTTGACGGTGCGATCACGACGATGTCGGCGTCGACCAGTGCAGACCGAGCCGCTTGTGTCAGTGCTGCTGGGCCATCAAAGCGGACAGCAGTGGTGACGACATTGTGGCGGAGCCTGACGAAGTAGTCCTGGAACGACACGTCGCCGTGGTCGGCGGTCGTGACGATCGTGGTACGCCGGTCGTCAGACATTGGGAGGAGGCGAATTGGTAGCCCCCACGCAGCCCGGATCTCCTCGGTCACTTCGGTCAGGGTTGCCCCTTCAGCGAGCCGAGCCGTGCGGTAGAAGTGTGTGGCCAAGTCTTGGTCGCCGAGGTTGAACCATCGTGTCGCCGCGGTCGACCCGGCGGGCCTCACTGCTTCGTACCGTTCGAGCGCACCCATGGCGGTCCACGTTTCGTCAACGAGCCCCCAGCCGCGTACGGGGTCGGTTGCTCCGGCGAGGGTGTACGTAATCGTGTCAAGATCGGGCGAGATTGAGAGGCCGTGCAGCACGGTGTCGTCACCGGTGTTGACAACCGCGGTGATCTGGGTCGGGTCGATCGCGTCGCGGAGCCCACTCAGGAATCTTGCCGCGCCGACTCCACCGGAAACGACGGTGACGGTCGGGTCTGTCGACCGGGTCGGTTGCACGGTCTGTTGCTCGGTGGTCATGATGTGGCTCCGTTGACGATGTCGATGTACAGCTGGGTGAGTTGGTCGGCGGTGCTCGCCCAAGAGAATCGTTCGAGGTTGCGATGTCCTTGGTCAATCAGCTTCGTTCGGACCGTTGCACTGGTGATCGCCAGATGCAAATTGGCAGCGAGCGCATCGACATCGGTCGGTGCCGAGTAGAGCGCCGCAGATCCAGCGACCTCTGGGATGGACCCTGCGGTGCTGGCGATCACGGGAAGGCCGGCCTGTTGTGCTTCGAGGAGCGGGAAGCCGAACCCTTCGTCGAGTGATGGGTAAGCCAGTGCTGATGCGTTGGCAAGGAGGCGAGATTTCAGCGAGTCGTCGACCGAGCCGAGCCGAATAACTCGCGACTGCACAGCGTCGGGCAACTGGTGAATGGCCTGGTCGACCGCGGCTTGATCGTTGCCCGGGGCCCCGGCGATCACAAGATTCACCGTCGGGTGTTCGTCGGCAACGCGGGCGAACGCCCGAACAGTTTGCGGCACGTTTTTGCGACGCTCGACCGTGCCGAGCGAGAGAATAAATGGGCTGCCAACTGCCAGCGCCGACAGCTCGGTCGGCCAGTCGCCGTTGTTTTGGTCAAGCTTGCTGTCACGACGCTTGGCGGCTGCGCGGGCCGGGGGAGGCCCGAGGAGGACGGTGTGGACGCGGTCAGTGTTGAGGAGCATGCGGGCCTGCGCCGACGTTGCTGCTGAACAGGTGACGACGTGGGCGCCGCGGTCGACCGCCCGCCGAAGAAGTCGGGCGGCGCGGGCCACGTCGTTGCTGACATCATCGGGATGCTCAAGAAACCAGCAGTCGTACACCGACACGAGTTGCGGACACCGAGTCGGGGGCACAACGTAGTTGGTGCCGTGCACGATGTCGGGGCGTCCGAGCAAGCGGTCGAGAGACGGCGAACGGTGCATCCAGAGTTGGTGCGCCCACGCCGCCGGAATTGGCAGCCGTCGTTCGGGAGCGGTGATCTTGGCCCGAGTACTCAAGACGTACGGGAGAAGTTCAATCTCTGCTCGGTTCGCCAATGCGTCGAGTGTCCAGGCAACGGCGTTGCCAATGCCGGTGCGGCGGCCGTGCAGTGGACCGGTGTCCACAGCAACTTTGGCCCCGCTGCGCACTCCAGTGCTCACTTCAGCGCTCACCCCAGTGCGCGCTCCAACACGCTCACCAGCATGCTCACCATTTTTGGCCAGGTCATCGGGGCCCATCGCGGGCGCAGCGTACCGCTGGCAGAACCCCAGATAGAGTCGCCCGTCTTATGCCACGCGCTTTTATTACGGGTATCACTGGTCAAGACGGTCATCACCTGGCCGAGTTTCTGCACTCCAAGGGCTATGACGTCTACGGAATGATCAAGGGGCAGAACAATCCCAGGGCAGCCAAGCTGCAAGAAGAGATGCCGTTCATCGAACTGGTGCCCGGTGATCTTGCTGACCTGCCGTCGCTCGTTGCTGCGCTGCAAATTGCTCAGCCCGACGAGGTCTACAACCTGGGTGCAATCAGCTTTGTGGCGTTGTCCTTCACGCAGGCCGAGCTGACGGCGAACACGACCGGCCTCGGTGTGTTGCGCATGCTTGAAGCCATCCGGATGGTCGGCGGAGCACAGAACAACCCGATTCGCTTCTACCAGGCGTCATCGTCGGAGATGTTTGGAAAGGTCCGCGAGACCCCGCAGACCGAACTCACCCCGTTCCATCCTCGCTCGCCCTACGGCTGCGCGAAGGTCTTTGGCCATGACATCGTTGTCAACTACCGCGAGTCGTATGGCATGCATGCCTCGTCGGGGATCTTGTTCAACCACGAGGGTCCGCGCCGTGGTCTCGAATTTGTTACTCGTAAAATCTCGAATACTGCTGCACGGATCAAGCTGGGCTTGCAGCACGAACTCGTGATGGGCACCCTCGATGCGAAGCGCGACTGGGGTTATGCGGGTGATTACGTCAAGGCGATGTGGATGATGCTGCAGCAAGACGAGCCCGACGACTTCGTCATCTCGACTGGTGAGGCCCATACGGTTCAGGAGTTCGTTGAGAAGTCGTTTGCACACGCTGGCCTCGACGGCTGGGAGCAGTACGTTCGTCAAGATCCGAAGTTCTTCCGGCCTGCTGAAGTCGACCTGCTGATCGGCGATTCGGCCAAGGCCAAGGCCGTGCTCGGTTGGGAGCCCGAAGTCGGCTTCGACGAACTCGTCAAGATGATGGTCGACAACGACATGGCGCTTGAGAAGATCAAAGCCGGCCTCTGACGCCTGCACCGCTCTTTGCGAACGAGGCGTCGTGGGTGGGCCGCCCCCGGCTGGCCGACCGGCGCGGCACAAGTAACTAGCACGAGATGTACGACCTCCTTGCTGCCACGGTGGCAGCGTTCGGCATCGTGTTTCTCGCAGAGTTGGGCGACAAGACCCAGTTGCTTGCCGTC
>JBLIKS010000011.1:0-22426 GCA_047635555.1 Candidatus Azotimanducaceae bacterium | reverse complement strand
TGTACGAGGGCTATGCGCCTGGTGGCGTTGCGCTGATGATCGACGTACTCACCGACAACCGCAACCGGTCGGGCGCCGATATTCGCCAGATCTTCAGCAAGCTCGGCGGTTCGATGGCCGAACCAGGCGCAGTCGGTTGGCAGTTCGCCCGCAAGGGTGTGATCATCGTTGAAGGTGCAGGCGTCGACGAAGACGAACTCATGATGGCGGCGCTCGAAGCCGGTGCCGAAGATATGACACGTTCGGGCGATGACTTCCAGGTCGTCTCTGATCCGTCGCCGGTGTTCGATATCAAGGCAAGCCTTGAAGCAGCCGGTTTCACCGTGCAGTCGGCCGACTCGCCGATGCTGGCCGAGAACCTCGTCGAAGTCTTTGACGTCAAAGATGCCAAGGGCATCCTCTCGGTGATGGAGGCGCTCGAAGACAACGACGATGTGCAAGACGTCTTTTCGAACTTCGACATGAGCGATGAACTCATGGAGCAGGCCTCGCAATGATCTGGCTTCTGGACGTGTCGTCGTGAGTATTTCCCTGGGCGACACAGCACCCAATTTCACCTTGCCTGGTACCGGTGGTCAGGACTATTCGCTCGACGACTTTGCCGGCCAGCCGGTGGTCCTCGTCTTCTACCCAGGTGACGACACGCCGGTGTGTACGAAGCAGCTCAACAGCTACAACCGAGACATCGAGCAGTTCACTGAGATGAACGCGCAGGTCATTGGCATCTCGGCGCAAGACGTGTCGAGCCACGAAGGCTTCGCCAACAAGCACGGCTTCACGTTCCCGCTTTTGGCCGATGTTGACAAGGACGTTGCCGGTCTTTACGGGACGCTCGGGCCGATCGGATTTCCGCGGCGCAGCGTGTTCATCATCGACAGCAATGGAATTGTTCGCTACGCCCACCGGGCAATGGCTGGGCTCACGTTCCGGCCGGTCAAAGAACTCGTCGCAGAACTCGGAAAGCTTTCTCGCTGATTTCTGTCGCCGCGCACGCCTGCGCAAACTGGGTGATATCGCGGGTGTAGCCGAGCGCTTCAGGGATCACTTGATCTGATCGGTCAATCGGCTAGAGTACGAACCTGTGTTCGCCAATAGCGTCGACGCCGTTCGTGGCGTGACTTCACGAGTTCTTGGAATTGATCCGGGCCTGACCCGCTGCGGCTTCGCCGTGATCGATGGTCGTGGCCCGAACGCTGCGACCGCTGTGTCAATGGGTGTCATCCGAACGTCGGCGTCCGATCCGCTCCCGCAGCGGCTTGGCGAGCTGCGCACCGAGTTCACGGCGCTAATCGCCGAGTTCAAACCCGATGTCGTCGCGGTCGAGCAGGTGTTCTTTCAGAACAACGTGCGCAGCGCAATGAGTGTCGCCCAGGCCAGCGGTCTCGCCCTCGCCGAAGCAGCGCTCGCAGGCTGCGAGGTTCTGCAGTACACGCCCAACCAGGTCAAAGATGCCGTTGCCGGATGGGGTGGCGCCGGGAAAGAACAGGTGCAGAGAATGGTGCAACAGCGGCTCAGGTTGTCGTCATTACCCACTCCGGCCGATGCTGCCGATGCAGCCGCCATTGCGCTGTGCCACCTGGCGATGTCGCCAATCGGGCGTCAAGTTCGTCACCTGAACGGTGACAGTGTCCGCAGTAGGAAGAACCTGCCGCCGGTCGGAGGTGTCCAATGATTGGCTCATTGCGCGGCGAAGTGCTCGAGCGCAACCTCGACGGCACAGTGCTGCTTGAGGTCGCTGGTATCGGGTACATCGTGACCGTCTCACAACGGGCGATCCCCGAACTCGAGCCCGGCAGCACCACGTTTTTACGGATCCATCACCACATTCGCGAAGATGCCCAGACGCTTTTCGGATTCACATCGAAAGAAGACAAGGCAACCTTCCAGGTCCTGCTTGCCACGCACGGTGTTGGCCCGGCAATGGCCATGTCAGTCTTGGCAACGCACCCCGCTGCGTCACTGATCGACATCGTGGCAACCAACGACATCGCCGCGCTGCAACTTGTCCCCAAGATCGGTAAGAAGACTGCCGAACGACTCATTGTCGAACTCAAGAATCGACTGTCGCTCGACATCTTGGACGGTGGCTCCACAGTTGCCAGCAGTGGAGGCTCGAGTGTCGCCGATGTGCGCGAGGCGTTGGCTGGCCTGGGTTACGGCACCGAAGAGATCCGTGAGGTGCTCCGCGAACTCCCGAGTGGCGCCGACTCTGCCACCCTGTTGCGTGACGCGTTGAAGACGCTGTCCAAGAACTGACGAACCAAGGTGGGCTCTCATGCGTGACGAATTTCTCGACCCCGGCGTCGGGCACTCGGAAAATGTCGACGAGGAAGAACTCGAAGTTGGTATCCGGCCGCGGGCGCTCGACGAGTTCGTTGGCCAGGGTGAACTCAAAGAACACCTGAAGATTGTCATGGAGGCCGCTCGGCTCCGCGAGCAAGCGGTTGATCACCTGTTGTTCGCTGGCCCGCCCGGGCTTGGCAAGACCACGTTGGCCAGCATCGTCGCCACGGAAATGGGCACCCAGATCCACGTCACGTCGGGCCCTGCACTCGAGCGAGCCGGTGACCTCGCAGCGATCTTGACGAAACTCGAAGATGGTGACGTGCTGTTCATCGATGAGATCCATCGACTGAACCGTGCCGTCGAGGAGATCCTCTATCCGGCGATGGAAGACTTCCAGCTCGACATCGTGGTCGGGAAAGGCCCGGCAGCATCGAGTATTCGGCTGACGATGCCGCCGTTCACGCTGGTGGGTGCGACCACCCGGACCGGCATGATCACTGGGCCACTGCGCGACCGGTTTGGCCTTGTTGCCAGGCTTGACTACTACGACCACGTCGAACTGCAGGCAATTGTCGAACGTGCTGCTGGCATCTTCGAAATCGAAATCGACTCCAAGGGAGCGTTCGAGATCGCCCGCCGGTCCCGCGGCACACCGCGTATCGCCAACCGTCTCCTGCGCCGTGTTCGCGATTTCGCCGAGGTGCGTGCCGATGGTGTGATCACCGCCGACGTGGCCGAGGCCGGCTTGAAGCTGTTCGGCGTCGACAACCGCGGCCTCGACAAAGTCGACAGGGCGCTACTCACTGCGCTCTGTGGCCAGTTCACCGGTGGGCCCGTCGGCCTGTCCACCCTGGCAATCAGTATCGGCGAGCAGCCCGAGACAGTCGAAGATGTGTATGAGCCGTTCCTCATCACCCAGGGGATGATTGCGCGCACCCCTCGTGGCCGAGTCGCGCTCGCCGCGGCATACGACCACATCGGAATTACTCCACCACGTAAAGTCACCGACGGCTCCCTCTTCGATTGAGATCGGAAGAACGTTCTGATCCCGAGTCAGTGATTTGAAAGTGACGGAAGAACTGGTGGAGGAACTGGTGGGGCGCTGGTTGTCCTGTCGTCCGTAGCATCGTTGCGTGCAGCTGTCTGATTTTGACTATGTGTTGCCGGACGAGCGGATAGCGCAGACTCCAATCGAGCCGCGCGACTCGGCCCGGTTGCTGGTTGCTGGCAACCCGGTCCGACACCTGCATGTCTCTGACCTGGCCGACCTGTTGCTGCCCGGCGATCTGCTGGTCGTCAACGAAACCCGTGTGATCCCTGCCCGCCTCAAGCTCCATCGGGCCACCGGGGGAGCGGCTGAGGTCTTGCTGCTCGAGGCCACCAACGGGGCACGCACCGAATGGGAAGCGCTGGTTCGACCGGGTAAGAAGCTGAAGATCGGCGAGGAACTTTTCGCTGGCGATGTACCGCTCGTGCGCATCGGCGAACGCACCGCAGCGGGCGACACGTTCCACGTTGCGCTGCTGGGGCCGACCGACGGGAATGAGTCTCTCGAAACACTCGACACGTACGGCGAGATGCCGCTCCCGCCATACATCACCGAGCGTCTCGACAACCCGGATCGCTACCAGACGATCTACGCGAACGAACCTGGCAGTGCCGCAGCTCCGACCGCAGGCCTCCACTTCACCCCTGAACTCTTCGACCGGCTCGATGCCCGGGGCGTGAATCGTGCGACCGTCGAACTCGTCGTTGGGCTCGACACGTTCCAGCCGATCAGCACAGACAACCCGCTCGAGCATCCAATGCACACCGAGCGCTATCGCGTGCCGCCAGAAACGATGCAGCAGTGCATCGACACGCACACCGCAGGCGGTCGTGTTGTCGCCGTCGGGACCACTGCTGTGCGGGCGCTTGAGTCAGCCGCCAAGCTTGGCGAGCTTTCAGGCCGAACGAATATCTTTATCCACGAAGGCTTCGACTGGCAGGTCGTCGACGTGCTGCTGACGAACTTCCACCTCCCAAAAACCACGCTACTCATGATGATCGATGCGTTCGTCGGCCCGGGCTGGCGTGAGCTGTATGCAGAAGCAATCCAGCGTGAGTACCGATTTCTGAGCTTCGGTGACGCCATGCTGCTCGAACGCTCCAGTCGGTAGCGTCGTCGCTCTATGTACCGGGTGCAACTTGACGTCGAAGCCACACACGGCGCTGCCCGCGTGGGCACAGCAAGCACGGCCCGCGGCACGTATCAAACGCCGCTGTTCATGCCGGTCGGCACCAGGGGAGCGATCAAGCACCTCAGCGCTGCCGACTACGAACGCCTCGGCGCCGAAATCGTGCTCGGCAACACCTACCACCTGATGCTGCGGCCGGGTGCAGAACTGATTGCCAAGTTTGGCGGCTTGGGCAAGTTCTCCGGCTGGGATGGCCTCACGCTCACCGACTCGGGTGGGTTCCAGGTGTTCTCGCTCGACCCGAAGGTCGACGACGAAGGAGTGACCTTCAAAAGCACCTACGACGGGTCAAGTCATCGATTCACCCCCGAGATTGCTGTCGATGTCCAGCAGCAACTCGGCGCTGACATCCAGATGGTGCTCGACGTCTGCCCACCATTGCCGAGCCCACCAGATGTGATCCGGTTGGCCCTCGAGCGCACGAACGATTGGGCCCGTCGGGCCAAGGCTGCTCATACTCGTACCGACCAGTCGCTCTTTGGCATCGTGCAGGGTGGCATCAGTGAGACCCTGCGTGCCGAGAGTGCGCAGCGAACTGTCGAGATCGGTTTCGACGGCTATGGCATTGGCGGCCTGTCGGTTGGCGAGTCTCGCGAGCAGATGCTGCCAGCACTGGCTGCCGCCATTGCGCACCTTCCCGCTGATCAGCCTCGCTATTTGATGGGGGTCGGCGACCCGGCCTCGCTGGTCGAAGCTGTAGCGCTCGGCGTCGATCAGTTCGATTGCGTGATGCAGACGCGTCTCGGCCGCCACGGCACAGCCCTCACCTCGACGGGCCGTTTCCAGGCAAAAGCGGCCCGTAACGCCGAACTTGACGAGCCGCTCGACACGACGTGCCCTTGTGAGATCTGTGCTCGACATAGCCGCGGCTACATCCGCCACCTTCTGCAGGTCGGCGAACCAACAGCGTCGCGACTGTTGACGATTCACAACGTGGCGTGGACGATTGACCTGATGCAGCGCATGCGACTTGCCATCGCAGACGGCACGTTCGATGCGCTCCGCAGCGACGTACTCGACGTCTGGGGCTGACAACTTCGACAACAACTGGGCAGTCAAGTCACACCATGCCCATGTCAACCCGGTAGCGCCGGTAGGATCGCTCGCCGATATGCCATCAACTCTCGCGACAACCATTTTTTCCAGCGCTGACTCCGGCGGTAGTTCGATTCTTTCGTTCCTGTTCCTGCCGCTGATCCTCGTTGCCATGTACTTCCTGATGATCCGCCCACAGCGGAAGCGGATGCGTGATCAGCAGGATCTCCAGAAATCCGTCGAGGTCGGCCAGGACGTGGTTACTACTTCTGGCGTCTTCGGCACGATTACCGGCGAAGACGGGCCGAATCGTTTCTGGCTCGAGATCGATGACGATGTGCAAATCCGCATCGCTCGTGCCGCCATTCAGAACGTCGTCGACCTTGAGGACGACGACGCCGTGGCCGACAAGGCCATTGCGACTGAAGAAGCCGTTGAAGCCGACGGCGTCGTCGACAACGGCCCTGCCGACGCTCCAGCGTCGACCGAGGATTGAACCTCTCGATGAAACGTCGTCTCTGGTTCTCACTCATCGCGACCGTGGTGGCCGTTATTGCAGCGCTCGCTGGCAACATCGCAACAAATAACGAGCCGATCCTCGGTCTCGACCTGCAGGGTGGCCTGTCGGTCATCCTCGCCCCTGAAGACGGTGCGACCGGTGACGATCTGCTCGTCGTCCGCGACCTCGTGCGGTCGTCGCTCGAACGCAGCGGCGTTGCCGAACCCGACGTCCGCGTCCAGGGTTCGAACATTGTGGTCGACCTCCCGGGCGTTAAAGACAAGGAAGAGGCGCTGCGCAGCGTCAGCGTCTCTGGCATTGTCGAGCTACGAGCTGTTGTCAACTTCACCGAGTGCTCCGCCTCAATTCCGGCGGTCTCGACCGACGAGACCATCGCCGACGGACGTGTCCTCGGCAGCGACGGCACAATCACCGTCGATGGTGACCCAGCGGGCGAAGTGACGCCTCCCGTCGACGAAGAGAGCGTTGGCTTCCTCAACGACGAAGCCAAAACCAGCTTCCGCCGGTCGGCGCCCGCTCCAGATGCGCCGGTCGAGACCGACGCACCTGCTGACACCGACGCACCTGCTGATTCAGTTCCAGTCGGCGAAGTACCGATTGATTTGGCCCCCACGCCGACACCGACCATCGCAGGTGCCGAGTTCCTCCCGACCCTCGACGGCAGCGCGCTTTGTGCTGGGCCGTCGCAGGCGAGCGGCGAAGTCTTCGAGCGCGACAGCGCCTCGGTGCAGCTTGGCCAGTTCGGCCAGTTCAGCGTTTCGGTCGACCTTCGTGCCGATGGCGAAGATGCGTGGAACAGCCTCGCTACCCAATGCTTCAACCGTCTGGCGAGCTGCCCGTCCACCGGCATCGACACCGATGGATCCGCCAGGCCCGGCCAGATCGCCATTGTTCTCGATGGCATCGTCCAGTCCGCTCCAGTCGTCAACGTTCCCGTCTTCGACGGCTCTGTCTCGATCACCGGCAGCTTCACCCAAGACGAGGCTGATCAGCTGAGCGACGTCCTGAACCGAGGTGCATTCCCCGTACAGGTCACCCCGCAGGAAACCCGCACAGTTTCGGCATCGGCTGGTGGCGATTCGCTGCGGGCTGCCATCATTGCTGGCCTCATCGGCTTGGCATTGGTGCTGGCCTTCCTCGTTGCCTACTACCGCTGGCTCGCACTGGTGATCATTGGCGGGCTGACCGTCTGGGCAATGGCGGTGTACAGCGCTGCAGCCTTCGTATCGGGTGCGACAAACTACGCCCTCAGTTTGGCGGGTGTGACCGGAATCATCGTGGCGATCGGCGTCACCGTCGACAGCTACGTCGTCTTCTTCGAACGCATGAAAGACGAAATCCGTAACGGCCGCACGCTTCGCAACGCCGCACCACGGAGCTTTAGCAGCACTTGGCGCACCATCTGGTCGGCCGACCTCGTGTCGATCATCGGTGCACTGATCCTGTTCTCGCTCAGTGTCGGCTCGGTGCGTGGCTTTGCCCTGTATCTCGGCATCACGACGATGTGCGACCTCTTCGTGTGCTTCTTCTTCACCCGACCTGCGGTGTTGCTGATTGCGAGGAGCAAGTTCATGGTTGGCAAACGGGCCTTCGGGCTGGAAGTGGCGACATCATGAGCCGTGGTGACCAGATTGCATCAACGGCTCTCGGCCGACTCTTTCGCGGCCAGACCGCCATCGATTTCTACGGGCGTCGTCGCGTCGGCTTCATCATTGCCATCATCGTGCTCTTGGCAACCGTTGGCTCGATGTTCACCCGCGGGCTTGACCTCGGCCTCGACTTCGAAGGTGGTGACGCCTGGGACATCCCGGCAAGTCAAACCTTCGGTGTCGACGAAGCCGAGGCCGTGCTCGAAGACAACGGGGTGTCGACCAACGGTGCTCGTATTCAGCGCCGCTCATCCGATACGAACGATCTCATCACCGTCCAGATCGAAGAGGTGACACAGGCCAACGCCGAACAGATCACCGCTGCGTTTGCGGAGGCTGCCGGTGTCGGGACCGACGAGGTCAACTTCTCGTTCACCAGCTCGACCTGGGGTGGTGAGATCACCGACAAGGCCGTCCGTGCTCTCATCATTTTCTTGATTGTCGTGTCGATCTTCATTTCGATCCGCTTCGAATGGCGAATGGCGCTCGCCGCGCTTGCGGCCATGGCACATGACGTCATCGTCGTGGTCGGTGCATATTCGTTGTTCGGCTTTGAGGTGACACCGGGAACGGTGATTGCCTTCCTGACCATTCTCGGATACTCGTTGTACGACACGATTGTCGTCTTCGACCGCGTACGTGAGAACGAAGGCAAGTACGCCGGTGTGCGCATGCCGTACGAGGACATCGTCAACATCTCGATGAACCAGGTGTTGATGCGCTCGATCAACACGAGTATTTCCTCGATTATCCCCGTCATTTCGCTGCTGCTCATCGGCTCGGGTCTGCTCGGCGCTGTCACCTTGCGCGAGTTCGGGCTGGCACTACTGATCGGCATGATCTCGGGTATCTACTCCTCGATCTTCGTCGCGACGCCGCTACTTGCCGGCTTCAAGTCAAACGTCGGTCGCAAGGCTCGTCGCGAGAGGCTCACGGGCGACAACCTGCGCGCCGCGGTGATCGGCAGCGGTGTGACCGGACGTGTTGGAGCAACAGTCGGAAGCGCTGACGGTGGGAGCACCGCCAAGGGTGCCAGCCATGATGACGATGTAAAGACGGCGGCAGTGCTTGAGCCTGCGGGGCGGCTGCTGACGCATCCGCCGCGGCCGCGCAAGAAGAAGCGTCGCTGAGCTCCCCATGAAGGCGGATAACCTCACGGTATGAAAGCTGATCAGAGCTCCCTTCGGAGTTATGTACGCGATATCGCCGATTACCCGATCGAAGGGGTGACGTTTCGAGACATCACGCCGCTCCTCGGTAACGCTGCTGCTTTGGCTCAGGCTGTCGATGGCATGGTCGAACAGTTCGAGGGCGTTGCGATCGACCATGTGGTTGGTGTCGAAGCGCGCGGGTTCATCTTTGGTGCAGCGGTTGCGTATCGAGCCGGTGCAGGCTTCGTGCCGGTGCGCAAGGCGGGCAAACTTCCGTGGGCTGTCGTCCGCGAGGAGTACAGCCTCGAATACGGCAGCGACAAGCTTGAGATCCACCGTGACGCCATCCATCCTGGCGAGCGGATTCTGATTGTCGACGACGTACTTGCCACAGGTGGAACTGCTGCGGCAACCGCGAAACTCGTTGAGGCGCTCGGCGGCGTTATCGCCGGCCTGGCGTTTCTCATCGAGATCGACGAACTCGGAGGCCGAGCGAAACTCGGCGATCGATCCGCGAAGGCATTGCTGCACTACTGATCATGGGGACGGTCGATCGAGTTCTGCCCTGGCGTCGCTCGCAGACCGCAGCGACCGCGATCGAACTCGCACCGCTCCTCGCCGCCTATCGCCGTCGTCACCCTCGGGCACCGATCACCACGATCAACCGTGCGTTCCGGGTTGCTTCGGCGGCGCACGGTTCGCAACGGCGCGGGAGCGGCGAGAGCTACATCAACCATCCGCTGGCGGTTGCCCAGATTGTTGCCGACATCGGTCTCGACGAAATCTCGATTGTCGCAGCGCTCCTCCACGACGCCGTCGAAGATACCGAGATCACGGTTGCTGATGTCGAGCGCGATTTCGGCGCCGACGTCGCAGCGATCGTTGACGGTGTCACGAAGCTCGAACGCATCCGTTTTGACAGCCGCGAAGAGCAGCAGGCCGCCACGATGCGCAAGATGCTCGTGGCAATGGCCAAAGACCTCCGGGTTCTCGTCATCAAGCTTGCTGACCGTCTCCACAACATGCGCACGTTGGCCGGTATGCCGCTCGAGAAGCAGCACCGCATCGCCCAGGAGACCATCGACATTTACGCACCGCTGGCCCATCGCCTCGGCATGCAGGAGATGAAGCAACAACTCGAAGACCTCGCCTTTGCTTCGCTGCATCCGAAGCGGTTTGCCGAACTCGATTATCTCGTCAGCAACAGGACGCCCGAGCGCGACATGTACTTGGCCAAGGCAGTGGCTGAGGTGCGTGCCCGCCTCGCCGAGTTGGGTATTCACGCTGAAGTCACGGGGCGTGGCAAACACCTCTGGAGCATTTACGAGAAGATGGTCGTAAAGAGCCGCGAGTTCGACGAAATCTTTGACCTTGTTGCCATGCGTGTGATCGTCCCGTCGATGAAAGACTGCTATGCGGCACTCGGCTGCATTCACGGCCGATGGCGGCCGATTGTCGGTCGGTTCAAGGACTACATCGCGATGCCGAAGTTCAACCTCTATCAGAGTTTGCACACCACCGTCATTGGCCCCTCCGGCAAGCCAATCGAGGTTCAAATCCGCACCCACGAGATGCATCAGCGTGCCGAATGGGGCGTCGCTGCGCACTGGGCGTACAAAGACGGAAGCGCTCTGCCCGAAGACGTCGATTGGCTCAACCACATCATCGATTGGCAGGAAGAGGTTTCAGATCCCGCCCAATTCATGGAGAGCCTGAAAACCGACCTCGAACAAGACGAGGTCTATGTCTTCACGCCCAAGGGCCGAGTAATCACGCTGCCGGTCGGTTCGACCACTGTCGACTTCGCCTATGCGGTTCACACCGAAGTTGGCCACGCATGTATTGGGTCGAAGGTCAACGGGCGATTGGTGTCGCTCGACCACGTCGTGCAGAGCGGCGACAACATTGAGATCTTCACTTCGAAGGTCGAAACCGCTGGCCCGTCGCAAGACTGGATGGCATTCGTTGCGTCCCCTCGGGCGCGCAATAAGATCCGTCAGTGGTTCAGCCGTGAACGGCGTCTTGACACCATCGAGGCAGGGCGCGACGACTTGACCGCCCAGTTCCGTCGAGAAGGCTTGTCGGCCCAACGCATCTGGAAGTCCGAGCAATTGGCTGCGGTTGTCGAAGAGTTGAGTTACGTCGATCTCGACGCACTTCTGCAGGCTGTCGGCGAGCATCACGTGTCTCCGCAGAGCGTTGCGCAGCGCATTGCTCGTCTTTTCGGGTCGGGTGACGACGCTGAGCAACTGCCGTCCACGGTTGCCGCTCCTCGCCGTGAGCGGCCTGCCGACGGCGAAGCCCGTTTCGGCATACACGTCGAGGGGCTTGACGATGTGATGGTGCGGCTCGCCAACTGCTGTACCCCTGTGCCGGGCGATTCGATTATTGGATTCGTCACCCGTGGCCGCGGTGTGAGCGTGCATCGCAGCGACTGTGCCAACGCCGTATCGCTGATGGCTGAGCAGGCAACACGACTCATCGACGTCGAATGGGATGGCGAAAAACGGTCGGGAGCCACCTTCATCGCAGCCGTCGAGGTTGCCGCGTTCGACCGGTCGCGGCTACTCGTTGACGTTGCGATCGCGCTGTCAGAGCACAAGATCAACATCGTCTCGTCGCAGACGCTCACGGGCACCGACCGAGTGGCGAAAATGCGCTTTGAGTTCGAACTCGTCGACGCAGCGCACCTTGACTCGGTCCTACGCACAATTAAGAACATCGACTCGGTCTATGACGCCTACCGGCTCAACCCCGGCAGTTCAGCCGCTGCCGCCACCGGTTAGGACGCATGGGGTGAGTTACTGATGGGGTTACGGACGGGTTACGCATGGGGTCAGGCCCCTTTCGCAACTCTGTCGCGAGCGGATTGCATACAGAGTTGCGAAAGGGGCCTGACCCCATGCGTAACTCTGAAACGCTTCCGCACCTGGCCGTAGCGCGCCGGTAGCCTTGGATCCCGTGTCATCGTTCCAGACCAGCCCCGGTATGCGGGATATTCTCCCGCCCGAGAGCAGTCGTTGGCGTGCCTTCACTCGGGTCTTCGCAGATGTTGTGGAAGCTGCCGGATATCAGCAGCTGATCCCGCCGTTGCTCGAAGACCTTGGCGTCTTCACCCGGATTGGTGACGCCACCGATGTTGTCACCAAAGAGATGTACGACTTTGTCGACAAAGGTGATCGTCGCGTGGCGTTGCGGCCAGAACAGACGGCGAGCGTGTGTCGCTCGTTCGCCCAGCACCGGCCCGTCACCCCGTGGAAGGTCTTTTACTCGGGGCCGAACTTCCGCTACGAGCGGCCACAGCGTGGCCGCTATCGACAGTTCGACCAGGTCGGCATTGAAGTGCTGGGTGTCGATGACCCGATGCTTGATGTCGAAGTAATTGCGCTCGCATGGGAGTTCTACCAACAGCTTGGTCTGCAGCAGGTCAGCCTGATCGTCAACAGCCTTGGTGAGCCCGATGATCGGTCGCGTTACGTCGAAGCACTGCGGACACACTTCGCAGCCGCGGGCGATGCGCTGACCGAGCAGAGCCGCACCACGTTGGCGAAGAACCCGCTGCGCGTCCTCGACTCGAAGCGTGAACCCGACGCACCGCACATCGCGTCGGCACCTCAGATAGCTGACTTCTACAGCGAAGCAGCAGCAGCCCACTTTGACGCAGTGCAGGCAGGCCTCCGAGCCCTCGACATCCCGTTCACACTGCAACCGAAACTGGTGCGCGGACTCGACTACTACCGCCGCACCATCTTTGAGTTCCAGGGCGGCACACTCGACTCAGCGCAGAACGCCCTCGGCGGCGGCGGGCGCTACGACGGACTCGTCGAAGCCCTCGGCGGCCCCCCTACGTCGGGTATCGGTTTCGCACTCGGCGTCGACCGGACATTGTTGGCATGCGACGACGAGGGAGTGTTTGCTGCAGAGCCGCGCGATCTTGACGCATTTGTCGTCGATGTCGTTGGCGGCATCGAAGCGGTCAAGCTCACTGCTGAACTACGCCAGGCAGGTTTTGCGGCCGATCGCGGCTACGACAACCGCAGCATGAAGGCACAGATGAAGCTGGCCAACCGCAGCAACGCTGCCGTGGCGCTCATTATTGGCGAAGACGAAGTCGCCAACAACGCAGTGGTCGTCAAGCCGATGCGCGGCGGTGACCAGCAGACGATCCCCCGATCCGAACTCATTGAACATCTTTCAGGAACTCTCTCTCAGAAAACCGGAACTCATGACTGAACCAACTCTTTCGACTCAGGCCACATCGATGCGTACCCACCTTTGCGGAGAGCTCCGCGAAGCCGATATCGGTAGCACCGTCAGCGTGTGTGGCTGGGTTGGTCGTCGCCGCGAGCATGGCGAACACCTCGCATTTGTTGATCTACGCGACCACTCGGGCATCATCCAGTGCGTCATCAACGATGATGTCGATGTCCGCAGCGAATACGTCCTCAAGATCACGGGCACCGTCCGTGTGCGCCCCGAGGGAACGGTCAACGACAACCTGCCAACCGGCAAGGTCGAAATCGGTGACTGCGAAGTCGAGATCCTGCGCACGGCCACGCCACCGCCATTCCCGATCGATGCACGCGCTGACGACGTCGACGAGAACATTCGCCTCAAGCACCGCTACCTCGACCTTCGCCGGGAGCGCATGCAAAAAAACCTGCGCCTCCGCTCGAAGATCAACGCTGCGGTCCGCAACGCCATGGACCTCCAGCACTTCGTCGAAGTCGAGACGCCGATGCTCGTCCCGTCGACGCCGGAGGGCGCACGCGAGTTCCTCGTACCGTCGCGCAAAGAACCTGGCTCGTTCTACGCACTGCCACAAAGCCCACAGCTTTTCAAGCAGCTGCTCATGGTGGCCGGCGTCGATCGTTACTACCAAATGGCACGCTGCCTGCGCGACGAGGACCTCCGTGCTGACCGGCAGTACGAGTTCATGCAAATGGACATGGAGATGAGCTTCGTCGACCAGGACGACGTGCTCGATGCCGTGTCCGAAGCCGTCCTTGCCGCTGCCGAAGCTGCCACGGGCGAACGTCCGGCACCGATTGAGCGGATCACCTGGCACGACGCAATGAACCGTTTCGGCAGCGACAAGCCCGACCTTCGCTTCGGGATGGAGCTCCAGGATCTCACGCCAGTATTTGCCAACACCGAGTTCAAGGCATTTGCCGGTGCCGGTGCGATCAAGGCAATCAAGGTCGACGGGGGCGCCGGCGAGTACGGCCGCAACCAACTCGACAAGCTCACCGACAAGGCCAAGTCGGCTGGCGCCAAGGGGATGGTGTGGCTCAAGTGCACCGACGAGGGCTTCGACTCACCTGTCGCAAAGTTCTTGTCCGATGACGAAGTCCCGGCCGTGAAGGCAGCGATGAGGGCCGAAACGGGTGACCTCATCCTGATCATCGCCGACCAGTGGGACACGACCTGTGAAGTGCTGGGCATGCTCCGCAACGAGATTGCTCGTCCACCGGTACATGAGGGCCCGTACCGCTACGTATGGGTCATCGAATTCCCGCTGTTCGTCGGTCGCAACAAAGAAACGGGGCAGCCGAAGTCCGGCCACCACCCGTTCACGATGCCGCACCCGGACGACCTCGACAAGTTCGAGACCGACCCGATGTCGGTGCGCTCCATTGCGTACGACCTCGTGCTCAACGGCTGGGAGCTCGGTTCAGGTTCGATCAGAATCCACGAGCCCGAATTGCAGCGCAAGGTGTTTACCGCGCTCGGCATCTCTGACGAGGAAGCCGAAAAGAAGTTCGGCTTTTTCCTGAACCCGTTCGAGTACGGCGCGCCGCCGCACGGCGGGTTCGCTTTCGGCCTCGACCGGCTTGTCGCGATTCTTGCTGGGGAAGAGAACATCCGCGAGGTGATTGCATTCCCGAAGACGCAGAGCGGTACCGACCCGATGACGAACAGCCCGATCCCCGGTGACCCCAAGGCCATGACTGAATTGGGGCTGAAGGTCCTGCCTCCCACTGATTGAGTTATCCGGAGCCCGATCAAGTGGAGCCAAACGGCCAATCCAACAATCGGCGAAGGGTCACGATCGCCATTTCTCTGCTGGCGTTCATGCTGACGATCATCTCCGTCGCGCGAGTCGTTGCTGGTAATTAGCGGTGCTCCCGGTGTTCCCGGTGGTCGGGGTGAACTGAGTAATGTCAGAGTCCGGCGACGAACAACTCAAGGGCTTGATTCGTCGCTGCCGGCTGCTCCTGGTGCACCCAGTGGCCTGCATTCTCGATGATTGTCACGCCGCGGTTGTCGCCGAGTGAGGCACCGGCACTGTCAAACAGATCGCCCCCTTCGACGAACTTTCGGACGATGTCTTTTGCGCCGCCGATGAAACAGGCAGGCTGGGCAATGATTGGTTCGCCGATGGCTTCGATGTCGGCGCCGTCGAGATACTGCGCTCTGTACCGGTTGAACCAGCCGTGTGTTGATCGGCCGCCGTTGGATTCGAGGACGGGAGCGAACCGCTCAGGTTGCATCCACGCAGGAGCGGGGTCAGGGTCGGTGAGGAAGTCGAGCAGTGCTGCGCCGTCGGGTCGATCAGTGAACCACAGATCAGTCGGTGCGGCGCCTGATGCGGCGAAGTACACCTTGCGCAGCGCTGTTGGTAAGTCGGCTTCGAATGCGGCCTCGGCGACGCCGACCTCTTGGAAGTACTTCATGTAGAAGAACCGATCGGCATACAGCAGGTTCCAGAGGTCCATTGGATCCCCCGCGGTCGCCGGAAAATAGGGGACACTCAGCCCGGCAACTGCTTGAACGAGATGAGGGTGCAGGCGTGCTGTGTTGTAGGCGATCGGTGACCCCCAGTCGTGGCCGAACACGATGGCAGGAGCACCAGGTGACAGCGCCTCAATGACGGCAGCGACGTCCCCGCACAACTCGACGAGCCGGTACGCCTCGATCGCGTCAGGCCGTGAACTCTCGCCGTAGCCGCGCACATCGATCGATGCCACCCGATAGTCGAGCGCGACAAAATGCTCGATTTGGGCGCTCCAGGAGTGCCAGCTCTCGGGCCAGCCGTGGACGCACACGATGAGTGGTGCGTCGGTATTGCCGGTGACTGCGACGTTGATGTCGATCTGGCCGAAGTCAGATGGTCGTGGCACGGTCTGCATCTGCAAAGTCATCCGGCAACACTCGCGCAGTTGGAGGCCGAGTGCGGCGCTAGCTTCGGCATGTGCGCGACTTCACACCGATCGACCATCACCGTCGAGTCTCAACGATGCAGGCATTGCTCGCATCCGGAGAAATCGGGCTCGACGCACTGCTCTTCACCGACCTGACCGACATCAGATGGCTCACGGGCTTCACAGGGTCGAACGGCTGGGTCGTTGTCCGGTCAGACGTGACAACGCTTGGCACCGACACGCGCTATGGCGACCGGGCAGAGGCCGAAACACAGGGGAGCGGCGTCGAGATCGTGGCCCTCCAGAATCGTGCGGCCCTGCAGGACTCCATGATCAATGCTGCGGGGTCGGGCGAGGTCGGTCTCGACGGGCGTTCCGTCAGCCAAACTGTCTGGTCGCAGTTGGCAGGCGAACTCGAACTGGCATCGGTCGACTCGCTGGTTGCGACGGCTCGCGAAACCAAGGACGACGCGGAGATCGAACGCATTGAGGCCGCAGCCGAAGCAGCTGACGCGGCGCTCGCTGAGGTAGAACCCATGCTGTTCGGCACGATCGACGATCCGGTCACCGAGGCTGATATCCGCAACGAACTCGAATATCGGATGCGGCGTCACGGCGCCGACGACCGGAGCTATAACACGATCGTCGCGTCGGGGCCAGAGCACTCGGCTCGTCCGCACCATGAGGTCGGGGACCGTACGATCGTTGCCGGTGACACCGTGGTCATCGACGTCGGCGCACTCGTCGATGGCTACCACTCGGACATGACCCGGTCGTACGTCATCGGCGAGCCAACTGCACAGCAGCGAGAGATCTACGACCTGGTGCAGGTGTCCCAGACCGCCGGCATCAAGGCATTGCGGAACGGCGTCACCGCGCACGCAGTCGACAGGGCGTGTCGCGATGTGTTCACCGCAGCCGGCTATGGCGACTGGTACTTGCACGGAACAGGCCATGGCGTGGGCCTCCAGATCCACGAATCACCGTTCCATTCTCAAGTCTCGAATGAAGTGATCCAGACCGGAAACGTGGTCACAATCGAGCCGGGCCTCTATCGTGGAGGGTTCGGAGGCATTCGCATCGAAGATCTCGTCGTCGTCACGGGCGACGGGCATCGGGTGTTGACGCATCATCCGAAGCAACCGTTCGCCAGCTGAACCAGAATCGAAACCGAGACTCCCATGCCGCAGATTTCCGTGAACGACCTCAAGAATGGTGTGACCCTCGAACTTGAGAACGGACTGTTCCAAGTCATCGAGTTCCAACACGTCAAGCCCGGCAAAGGTGGGGCTTTCGTTCGCACCAAGATCCGCAACGCGCGCACGGGTGCCGTCATCGAAAAGACCTTCAATGCAGGCATCAAGGTCGAGCAGGCAATCGTCGACCGCCAGGACATGCAGTACCTCTACGCCGACGGCGACGACTACGTGTTCATGAACACGAGCACGTACGACCAGATGAACGTGGAACGCACAGCACTCGGCGATGCCGCCGACTACCTGATCGAGCAGATGATTGCCCAGGTCGCGATGTACCAGGGCGAGATCATCGGCGTGGAGATCGCTGCATCGGTCGAGCTGACCGTCACGATCACCGAGCCAGGCCTGCAGGGTGACCGGTCGAGCGGCGGCACCAAGCCTGCGACGCTCGAAACGGGTAAGGAAGTCAAGGTGCCGCTCTTCGTGAACATCGGTGACCGCATCAAAGTCGACACTCGCACCGGCGAGTACATGGCTCGCGCCTGATCGACACTCATGGCTGAAAACATGTCACGCCCGGACGAGCGTTCAGATTCTCGCGAACGGGCTCTGTACCTCCTGTACGAAGCACATTCCAAAGGCATCAGCCCGAGTGACGCGCTGAGCCTGCAAGTGCTCGAACCTGACGAGATGACGATCGACCTTGTGAAAGGCGTCGAAGCCAAATCCGACCAGCTCGACACGGCGATCGCCGCCAAGGCCAAGGGCTGGACACTGGCGCGTATGCCGGTGCTCGACCTCAACGTGCTCCGGCTCGGAGCATTCGAGCTGAGCGAACGCCCTGAGGTCCCTGTGGCCGTCGTGCTCGACGAGGCCGTCACGCTGGCCAAGCGATTCTCGACCGACGACAGCGGCAAGTTCGTCAACGGCGTGCTTTCTGCCCTCGTTCCATCGTTGCGTACCGAGCAGACCTGACCCGGTGTGCCCGTCCGATGACGGAACGCTGCGGGACTTTTTTGCGAGAATCAGGCGGTGAATGATCAGGAGACGTCTCGCCGTTCGCTCAACGAGTGGTTGAGTGATCGAACGGTGCCGCAGGTGCTGATCGTGCTCGCGGTGGTGCTGTATAGCGCGTACTTCACGCAGCGCAGTCTCGACATCCATCACGGGCTCGGCACCGCGTCGTACGACTCAGCGCTCTACGACCAGGGCATGTGGCTGCTGTCGCGTGGCGAAAGCCCGTTCGTCACGTTGATGGGCCGCAACATGTTTGGCGACCACACGTCATTCATCTTGCTGTTCCTCGTTCCGCTGTACTGGATTGCTCCGGGTGCGTGGATCATGTTCTTTGCCCAGTCGGCGGCAATTGGCGCCGGGGCGATCCCGATCTTCCTGTATGGCCGCAACCGCCTCGGGTCGGAATGGATGGCACTCGTCGGAGGTCTCGTTTACCTGGTTCATCCCGCGGTTGGCTGGACGAACCTCGAGAACTTCCACCCCGACGCCTTCCTCGGGGTACTCGTCGGCTGCGCGATCTATGGCGCGCTCGAACGCAAATGGCGCGTGTACGGCGTTTTCGTTGTGCTGTCGCTCATGGTGAAAGAGGACGTGTCGCTCGTGATCGTTCCGCTCGGGATCTGGGTGGCGCTGCGCCGAGATCGGCGCATTGGTCTGATCACGATTTTCGGGTCGATCTGGTTCATGTTCACGGCCATGTATGTCGTGATGCGTGGCCTGATTGGCGTGCCCACACGCAACGCTTGGCGGCTGCCGTTTAGTCAGAACGGCGACAGCACGTTCAGGGGAGCGGCCCGGCTCGTCGAGACTGCGGTCACGAACCCGAACGAGCTGGCCGATCATCTGCGTGCCGAAAATCGCCCGTGGTACATCTGGCAGATGACCACACCGTTCGCGCTGCTTTTCCTGCGGCTGCCGAGCGTGGCGCTGATCAGTGGCCTCGTGCTGTTCACCAACATCCTCAGCACCTTCTGGTACCAGTTCCAGGTTGAGTACCACTACAGCCTCATTGCGGTGCCGGCGTTGGCGATGGGCACAATCCATGCGATCGGCGCGATCCGCGATCGGCGCGACGTTTTGGCAAGACATAGCGATGATGCTGATGCTGCTGACCGGCCCATACAGCAACTGTTCGTGCCGACGCGGTTGATGGCGATGGGCGTACTTGCTGTGACTGCTGCAGTGACGTCAATGATGTGGGCGCCGGTGCCGTGGAGCCGGACCCAGCTCTACTACGGGAATCCTGACAACATTTATGCGGCATCGATGCGCGAAATCATCTCGGACATCCCCGACGACGCAGCCGTTGCAGCCCACTACCGAGTGACCCCCCACCTGGCCTATCGCGCCGACATTTACCAGTTCCCGAACCCGTTCAGGGTCGATCTCTACGGATCTGACGATGCCATTGCCGGTACCCGGCTCGCTGATCGCGCGGATCGGATCGAGTTTGTGGTGCTCCCGACGAGCGAAGACGAGAATCTTGCTGATGACTGGGCGCTGGTGGCGAGTGCCTTTGATGAAGTCGACCGCAACGACATCTGGATCCTCTACGAGCGCGACAAAACAGTCCCACTCCCTGGGAACCCCGTGATCCCGGGCTGAGATGGTCGACCGGCGGTAGAGAATTTTACTGCTGTGTTTTCAGTCGGTGGAGGTCGGTGATACCTTCAGAGCTCGAACCGTGAAGTGAGTCCAGTGAGGCTCACACGGAAAGGACAACATGACGAATACCCCCGACGAACACTTGCCTGTGCCCGCAGGCAAGCAGGTCCTGGGTCCGGACGACGTGCGCCGAGCAATCACTCGGATGGCACACGAGATTATCGAGCGCAACCGTGGCCTGGCCGGTGTTGCTCTGGTCGGGATTCAAACCGGAGGCGTCTGGGTCGCTGAACTGCTCGCTGCCGAGATCTCCCGTATTGAGCCCGAGACCGACGGCGTGCGCCTCGGCTCCGTCGACGCCTCGCTTTACCGTGACGACATCGGGCTGCGCCCGGTCACACCTGGAACGGTGAGCGATTTGACCTTCTCCGTCGAAGGCGCCACGGTGGTACTCGTCGACGATGTGCTCTATACCGGGCGCACGGTGCGCTCAGCGCTTGATGCGATCGGCGACTACGGCCGCCCAAAGTCTGTGCAGCTTGCGGTGATCGTCGACCGAGGCCACCGCGAGCTGCCGATCCGCCCCGACTACGTGGGCAAGAACCTGCCAACCAGCTCTGAAGAGAGTGTCAGCGTCACCGTAGAGGGCGTTGTCATCTTTGGCGGCGGCGCCTGATGAGTCGTTCGCTACTGTCGATCAGCGAACTCGGCGAGCCCGGCCTCCGCCGCCTGCTTTCGATCGCTGATCACATGGCGGAGGTCAACCGCCGACCCAATCCGAAGGTGCCGGCGCTGCGTGGCAAGACTGTTTGTAACCTTTTCTTCGAGGACTCGACTCGCACTCGGCTGAGCTTCGAGACCGCCGCCAAGCGGCTTTCGGCCGACACAATGAACTTTGCTGTCAGCCAGTCGAGCCTAAACAAGGGTGAAAGTCTGCGCGACACGGTCGAGACGATTGCTGCAATGGGCGTTGATGCCTTCGTCATTCGCCATGGGTCGAGCGGAGCGCCTTGGCAACTCGGTGCCTGGACGAATGCCAGCGTGATCAACGCAGGCGATGGCTGGCATGCGCACCCGACGCAGGCGTTGCTCGACATGTACACGGTGCGCACGGCACTCAACCGGCTCGAAGGCTTCGACGGACTGAGCGTCGCAATGGTCGGCGACATTAAGCACAGCCGTGTTGCGCGCAGTACAACAGAGGCGTTCAAGATGCTCGGTGCCGACGTCACGTGGGTTGCACCGCGCACGCTGCTACCGCCGTCGCACAAGGAACGCGTCGTGTCCAACCTCGACGAGGTCCTCGACGACATCGACATCCTGTACCTCTTGCGGATGCAGAAGGAACGGATGAACGAAGCACTCGTGCCGAATTTGCGTGAATACACGACTCGGTTTGGTTTGACCCCAAAGCGGGCGGCTCGCCTCGGCGACCACGTCCTGGTGATGCACCCCGGTCCAATGAACCGCGGTGTCGAAATGGCGGTCGACCCGAGCGAACTCCGGGGCAGCGTCATCAACCAGCAGGTCACCAACGGCATCAACGTCCGCATGGCCGTGCTGTTCGATCTCCTCGGGAGCGGATCCGAGAACTCACTCGCAGGAAGCACAGAAGTATGAAACCCACGACCAGCAAGCTGTTGATTACCAAGGGTCGAATCATCGACGCCGGTGGAGAACGCAGTGCCGATGTCCGAATCGCCGACGGAATTGTCGTTGAAGTCGGTGTCGGTCTGCTGTCGGGCGATGACGAGCAAGTCGTCGATGCGGCCGGCATGGTCGTTTGTCCGGGCTTCGTCGACCTCCACGTGCACCTCCGCGAGCCCGGTCGCGAAGAAGCAGAAACTATCGAGACCGGGAGCAGGGGAGCGGCGCTTGGCGGATTCACCGCCATTGTTGCCATGCCGAACACCGATCCGACGCAAGACTCTGTCGGCGTTGTCGAGTTCGTTCGCCAGCAGGGCGAGCGCGCCGGGCTGTGCGAAGTGCTCCCTTCCGGCTCGATCACGATCGGTCGAAAGGGCGAGACACTCACGCCGTTCGCCGAACTCGCCGCTGCCGGTGTACGGCTTTTTACCGACGACGGCAACGGGGTCCAAGACCCGCAGTTGATGCGCCGGGCCTATGAGTACGCCAGCGACCTTGGGATCACGATGGCGCAGCACTGCGAAGTCGAACGATTGACCGAAGGTGCAGTCATGCACGAGGGTTCATGCTGCAGTCATCTTGGTCTGCCCGGCTGGCCGTCGCTCGCAGAAGAGTTGATGGTCCATCGCGACATCGAGTTGGTGCGGCTCACTGGTGCCCCCGCCCACTTTCTCCACCTCTCGACCGCCGGTTCGGTCGAGTTGGTTCGCAAGGCCAAGGCAGACGGCCTCACAGTGACCGCCGAGGCGACCCCGCACCACATCAGTCTCACCGACGAACTCCTCACGTCGTATAGCGCGCTCTACAAAGTGACCCCTCCGCTGCGCACGATGGACGACATCATCGCGATCCGCGAGGGGCTTCGCGACGGCACAATCGACGCAATCGCCACCGACCATGCTCCACACGTTTCCGAGAGCAAGGAGCTGCCGCTC